>NZ_JBCODG010000001.1:0-124425 GCF_040928965.1 Bacteroides sp. 2201st1_D9_2201SCRN_220225
ACCCGGTTGCGGAAACGGTTGATGGTAATGAAATCCGGTTTCTCATATCCGGCCAGCCAGATATAATGGATGTCACGGTGAAGAAGCTTTTCAATTTTCCGGCAGGAGTAGATGTTGTTCATATAGGCATACAGAATGACCTTGAGCATCATCTTGGGGTGGTAAGGACTGCGACCGCATTCCTTATACAGTTTTCTGAAACTTTCAAGATTCAAGCCCTCAACCAGGGCGTCAACCATGCGTACCGGATCGTTTTCTGCAATATCCTCATCAATTCTTTGAGGAAAAAGCACTGTTTGGTTGGGATTGTAAGGACGAAAATGTATCTTTGTCATAGTGAAATTCTTATGCCTAAAGATACAAAATCTTTAGGTAATAACAAAGCCCCAGCTTGTGAAAGTCGGGGCTTTGTGCGTAAAAGAAAGAAGGGGTGCATTTTGACACACCTTCTTATAATAATATCTCACTCGTAATGTCTGTCCGATATCACGGTTATGGCTGCTTCTTTTCTTTGTATTCCGAAGGGGTTACCCCTACAATCTTCTTGAAACAACGGCTGAAGTATTTCGGGTCATTGAATCCCGTCATATAAGCAATCTGCGAAATATTATATTCACCGCTGTCGAATAACTGTACCGCTCGTTTGATGCGTATCTGGCATATGAAATTCACAGGCGACAGTCCCACTATTGATTTTAGCTTCTGATAGAAGATAGTTCGGCTCAACAAGAGTTTTTCTGCGAATTGTTCGATGGTCAGATCCGGATTGTCCATCTGTTCTTCCATGAACTCCATAACTTTTTCCATAAACAGTTTGTCGTGCGGGGTTATTTGCGGTTGTGACGGTTCCGGAATGTCATCCGTTAAAGCTACGTCTTTGCCTGCGGTTAGCTTGGCCATGTACATCTCTTGCAGTTCTTTGCGCTGGCGTAAAAGAGAGGTGATACGGATTTTCAGGTAAGTGGAACTGAAAGGTTTGGTGATGTAATCGTCGATTCCGTGTTCCAATCCGGCGATACGGTCGTCCAAAGAAGCCTTGGCGGACAATACGATGATAGGAATGTGGCAGATATTATGGTTTGCCTTAATCTGCCCTATCATCTCCAGACCATCCATTATCGGCATCATAACGTCGCTGATAATGAGGTCCGGCACATTGTCGATGGCACGTTGCAATCCTTCCTTTCCATTGGAAGCGGTTATCACATTATAGCTGCCGGACAGACTGCTCTTGAGGAAATGCCTTAATTCATTGTTATCCTCCACTACTAATATGGAATTACAGTCGGAATCAGTCATCTCCGTTTCTTCCATGTATGCGTTTTCTCCGTCTAAACCGTTGGCTGCGGAAACGGTTTCCTGTTTGTCGTCATCCAATATGAACTCGGCTTGCATGTCTTCTTCGAACACTTTCTGTTGCAGGGGTAAGGTTACAGTGAAAGTACTGCCGACGCCGGGCTGGCTGCTTACCTGAATGCTTCCGTGATGCATTTCCACCATTTCCTTCGCCAATGACAGGCCGATACCGGAAGAGGGCTGTAGAATGTTCTGTTTCACCAAAGACTCGAAACGTTGGAATAACACACGCTGCTTGTCGGGCACGATGCCTATTCCCTCGTCTTTCACTTCTATATCGACCGATTCTTCTTTCGGGATAACCTTTATGGTAATCGCTTTGCCGGGAGACGTATATTTGAATGCATTGGATAGCAGATTAAAGAATATTTTTTCAAATTTGTCCTTATCTACCCATCCATATACGGACTGTACAGGTGTCACCAGCCGGTAATCCATATTTTTCTCTTTGGCGATTAGTTTGAAGTTGTCCATTGATTTCCGTAACAATGAAATCAAGTCTTTCTTTTCTACTAACAGCTTCATTTTCTGGTTTTGTATCTTACGGAAATCCAGTATTTGGTTCATCAGGTGAAGCATGTGCTCGGTGTTTTGATGCACTACGGTAAGATATTCGCGCGCGGTGGGCGAGAGCGGTTCATTCTCCAGTACTTCTGCGACGGGACTGCTGATTAGGGTTAAAGGTGTGCGCAGTTCATGAGAGATGTCGGTGAAGAAACGCAGTTTGATGTCGGTGAGCTGTTTTTCCATATCTACCCGGTGACGCAGGCGGTATATGTAGAATAACACATAAACAATCGTTGCCGTGAAAAGGATAAATAGCATGGAATAGAACACCCATGCCCAGTAAGTTTCCCAGAAAGTGGGGAGTACTCGTACGGGAAGGGAATATATGTTGTCCGTCCATACCCCGTCGCTATTGGTGGATTTGACCTGGAGACGGTATTCTCCGGCCGGCAGGTTGATGTAGCTTGCCGAGCGGTTGTTGCCGGCTTCATTCCACTCTTTCTCCAATCCTTCCAGACGATAAGCATATTGAATGTGCTCGGGAGCGACATAATCAAGGGCGGCAAACTGAAAAGTGACGTTTCTTTGCGATGCTTTTAACTCCAGCGCGGCCAGATTGTCAATCGACTGCTCAACCGGATGCCCCTGTATCCTGAGGTTGGTAAAGATGATTGGCGGCACATAACTGCTTTTTTTCATCTTGTCGGGCATTACCTCCAAGAAACCTTTATCGGTTCCTAAAACAATTTGGTGACGGGAATTTATTACGGGTAAGGCTTCCGAGAAATTGAAGTCTTGATAAGTTGAATTTAACTGATAGTTCTCGAACGTTTCTTTATCAGGGTTGAACTTGGACAATGCTATCTCGGACACGAACCATAGCTGACCGGAGTTATCTTCTATCATGGAAAGCATTAAATCCGAAGCCAATCCGTCCTTCTTGTCATATCCTTTGAATTGGATATTCTCTCCAAGCAGTGGTCCGGATATGATTTTATTGACTCCTCCAGTAAAGCTCATTATGTATGTCGTATTATGCCTGTCTGTGTAAATCTGCATAATATCGTTTGCGTTCAGACTGTGAGCATCACCCGTCCGGTGATTGTTCCTGTAAAATTTGATTTCTTCGGGACGCTTGAAGTCGCTCGCAAACGTAATTAATCCGCTGGTGGTTCCTATAAAAATAACTCCTTCGGGGCCGCCTGCAATATTACGTATTTTTGTTCCGTAGGTTGTGGGGTAATTTTTCAGTTCGTTATTGCAGTTGATAAATTGTATCTCTCCATTTCCGGTTTGCTTTATCAGGTTCAGTCCGCCGCCGAAACATCCTACCCAGATACGTTTACGGGTGTCCTGGAAAATGGTGTAGATGTCGTTGCCGCTAATGCTGTAAGGCTCTTCGGGGTTGTACTGATAGTGATGAACGGAGTATTTGCCGGTATCTTGTTTTTTTAGCAAATAGAGACCGGAACCTTTGCTTCCCATCCATATGTTGTGTTCCTGGTCTTCCATGAAATCATAGATATCTTCAAAAAAATGCGCCTGTTCCTTGATGATATCACCTTGTTTGGAAAGATAGCCTTCCAAGTTCCCGTCGGGAGCATATATGCGGACATGGTTTGATTTTGATGCACTCCAGAGCCGCCCGCCGCTGTCGCGCAGGAAAGCGCGTGTTTCGGCTTCATGATCGGTTTGATTGAAATGGAAACTTTGCGGTGAGAAACTTAATTTGTAGACGCCGCGCGCACTGGCCATCCAGGCATTGCCCTGATTGTCGATGGTGTGAACTCGGACTAACGGGCTGAAGATGGATTTGGGATGATTTACATCTATTACCAATGGCTTGAGTTTCTTTTCTTTTCTGTCATAATAGGAGAAATTTCCTTCGGTGGGTAACATCCATAAGGTGTTTGTGTTGTCTTCAAAGATTATTTTACGGCTTTTGCGTTCATGTTTAACCAACTCGTCCCGGGGAGTAACCAGATGCTCTTTTTCATTGGCGGCCATGTTGAGGCGGATAATGCCCGGCGTATTCGAGAATACCCAGATATCTCCATGCCGGTCTTGATAGACGGATTCTACGTAGTTGGAGTGTTGAGTGGGAGTTTGGATGTTTATCTGACGGAACTTGTTGTTGCCGGGGGTATAGAGTATGAGTCCGTTATCTGTTGCCAATGCCAGCGTATCTTTTCCGATGATTGTCAGATTGGCGATGTTCCGGTACGGATAGGGGACATCTATGAATTTCAGTTGGCGGGTTTTGAAATCATAGCTGGCCAGTTTGCCGTGTTCGGCGGCAAGATAGATGTTTTCTTTCCATTGGATGATGTGACGGAACGGGAAGTCTGTGTCCAATGTCTTTTTCCCGACGATAGTGATGCCTTTGTCGGTCAGTACCCATTCGTCTTCTTCGGAGTCCTGAAAGACCGTACAGACTTGATTGCCTTTCAGGTTGCCATTGAAGATGGAATAAGGCGAGATGCCTTTTCCGCCCTTGCACTGTTGCTCGTCGGCACGGTAAGTATATCCGTCTTTACAAAGTATCCAGGCAATTCCTTTTTTCAGCGAGAGAATACGTATGACATGGTTCGAATGATTGAGAGACCGGGTAAGCGGTTGGAGGACGTCTATGAATTTCTCAGTTTTGACATCGAACAGGCATGCTTGTCCGTCATACGTAGTACACCAGATATCGCCGTATTTACTTTCTACAATGTTGCCTATACGGTTACTCTCGAAAGAGTAGGTCGTTTCTTGGAATATTTTGTAGTTTTTGAACGTGTAACCGTCAAACTTGTTTATCCCATTCCAGGTACTGAACCACATAAGCCCTTTTTGGTCTTGCAGAATACTCATCACGTTGCCTTGTGCAAGGCCATTACTGACTGAGAAGTATTTAATTTGGCATACCGGTTGGGAAACAACGGATAACACGACTGACAGAAAGAAGAAGAAAAAGCTAAGCCGCTTCATAGTCATTATTTTAAAGTTTAAGCAAAAATAATGAAATGCGTTCAGAAGAAAAACAGAAGGGTGGATTTTACATAAAAAATCTACCCTTTCCCTTATTTTGTCCTCTATCTTACTATGCTGCGCCTTACTTTATAGCTTTGACAAACGCTCTTCTACGCTTATGCTGTTCGGTCTTGAAATATTCCCATTGTGCCTGTACCTTGCCGTTTTGTTCCAATTCGGGGTTGCTTTCTGCAAAGACAAATCCCAGTTTCTGATAAACGGGGATTAGGTCGGAGAATAGCAAGGCGTTTACGCCCTTGTTCTGGTATTCGGGTTTCACGGCTACCAGCAACAGATCCAGCATCTTGGCACGGCGTTTCATAAACAAGGCTTTCACCAGGTGATACCAACCGAAAGGCAGCAAACGGCCATGAGATTTTTGCAAAGCCTCTGACAAGGAAGGCATGGAGATGCCTACGGCTACCAGTTTGTCTTCGGCATCTGTAACCAGCGTCACCATGCGCAGGTCCAGAATGGGCAGATACATCTTTACGTATTGGTTAATCTGGCGCTGTGACAGGGCAGAGTAACCGTACAACGGGCTGTATGCTTCGTTCATCAGCTCGAAAATGGCTTGTCCGTAGTCGCGGGCAATCTTCTTGGCAGATGAATATTTCTTGATTTTGAGATTGTATTTACGTTGGATTAGGTCCGAAATACGCTTATGCTTGTCGGGTATGGCATCCGGGATATAAATCTTGTATTCTACCCAGTCGGCATCTTTCTCAAAGCCCATGCGTTCCATGTGTTGCGGGTAGTAAGGGTAGTTATAGGTGGTTGCCATTGTGCTAAGCTGGTCGTAGCCTTCGATAAGCATACCTTCCGCATCGAAATCGGTGAAGCCTAACGGGCCTTGTATATGGGTCATGCCCCGTTCCTTGCCCCATTCTTCAACGGTATGTATAAGGGCCTCCGATACTTCGGGGTCGTCGATAAAGTCAATCCAGCCGAAGCGCACCTCTTTCTTGTTCCAGGTTTGGTTGGCTTTATGGTTGATGATGGCGGCTACGCGTCCTACGATTTTATCATCCTTGTAAGCAAGAAAGTAATCGGCTTCGCAAAATTCGAAAGCGGCATTTTTCTTCTTGTTGAAGGTATTGAGCATATCATCGTAGAGATCGGGCACCGAATACGGATTGTTTTTGTATAGTTTGTAGTTGAAGCGGATAAACTGCTTCAATTCCTTTTTCGTAGAGACCTTTTTAATTGTAATTGCCATAGTTGTATGTTGTTATGAGCCGGCAAAGATACATGAAAATCTTTAAAAACGGGTGTCTTACAGGTTATAAATGAGGAATGTCGTATATGCAACGTAGCAAAGCACCATGATGCTTCCCTCAATGCGGGTGATGGTACGCTTGGCAAAGAACAGCCCGAAGAACCAAAGCAGAATGCCGGAGCCTGCCAGTACCCACAAGTCCAGATTAGTGATGCCGGTCAGGTGTAACGGAGTGATGGATGCACTGCATCCCAGTACAAAGAACACGTTGAACAGATTGCTGCCTACTACGTTGCCAATGGCTATCTCCGGATTTTTCTTCAAGGCGGCTACAATGGATGTGGCAAGTTCGGGCAGGGATGTTCCGCCTGCCACCAGCGTCAGTCCGATAACAGATTCGCTTACTCCCAGGCTGCGTGCAATGCCGCTTGCACCGTCAACAAAGAAACTGCCGCCGGCAATAAGTGCTCCAAGCCCGCCCAGAATGTAGAGGATAGACTTCCAAAGTGGCAGTTGCCTGATAGTTTCCTCACTGCCGGCTGTTTCTTCGGGACTGTGTGAGGCGATGGCAAAAGTATAACTCAGGAAGATAGCGAAGAAGCAGAGCAAAAGCAAACCGTCTGTGATACTGAGAGTATTAGCCTTGTCTCCGTTCAGGAATATGTCGTTGGCACAAACCAGTAAAGCAATAGAAGACAGGATGCACAGAGGTATTTCCTTTTGTAATGTGTTCCGGGTTACGGCAATTGGGGCGAACAGTGCGGTGCAGCCCACAATCATCAGTGTGTTGAAGATATTGCTGCCCACCACGTTGCCGATGGCAATATCGGCGCTTCCTTTCAGGGCGGAAGATACGCTGACCGTCAACTCCGGAGCTGATGTTCCGAAAGCAACGATTGTCAGTCCGATAACGATATTGGGTATGCGGAAGCGTTTGGCAACGGATGCTGCTCCGTCTGTCAGTCCGTTTGCACCTAACAGGATGAGGAGAAGTCCTCCTATAAGTAATAGAATGTTCATGAAATATATTATTTTGCGCGCAAAGATAATGCAAAATTCTGATTAAACGAGCCAAGAGGAAGTCCGTTTGCGCTTGTAAATGCGGAGAATTGTTCCGAAACCGGGGCGGAAATTATATCTCCACATTATATGGTTACGCGTGACGGAAATGTAAGTACGGCTCCGAAGGATGGTGCTACGGAAAAAGAAATAATTGAAAGAAGTCGTATCGGAATGATGGTTTGGTTCTTTCCGATACAACTTCGTATAATCAGGATTTTCCTATTGACTTAAAAAATGGGTTATTTGCTGCGTGTAACAGTGTGCAGTACATTGCCTTGTTTGTCAATCATGCGCAGTTCCAGTGTTTTTTTATCGGCAGATACTATGGAAAAGCCCGGTTCGGGACTGCAAAAAACGGTACTTTCAATAGGGTTGACTTTGCGGCTGAGCGAACCTGAGGTGTTGGTGATATAATCTATATTACTGCCCGGTACGCGCACATGCTGGAAGTTATGGATATGTCCGCAGATATACATGTCTACGTTGTGCCTGCGGAGTATAGGGTCGAGCCGCGACTGCATATCCCGGCGTTCGCTTCCGTCTTTCGGTGTTTCGGCATAAATGGGGTGGTGTCCGGCCACGATTACCCAGTCTTCTTTAGCGGCGGTCAGGACAGAATCGATCCATGCGAGTTGTTGTTTGTAATCTTGTTGGCAAGCATCGGGATAAGTCTCTTTCTCATTACGGTATTTGTCTATCATCGGAGCAGTATCTACCCAAACTACCCGGATAGTCATGCCTTTGTCTTCAAAAACTTTGGTATAGTAACGTGCGGGCATTGTCCAGCGGCGGCTGATATTCGAATAATCCAGTACGGCTTGCGTGTTGCCGCGGTATTCATGATTACCCAGCAAAGGAAACCAGTCTATCATCAGTTCGGGATGGCTGTAAATCAGTTCGTAATTAGTCATCCACAACGGGTCGTTGACGGAACGTACGCCTTCAAAGTGGTGCACATCACCCGCAGCGAGTACAAACTCCGGATCTGTGCCGTTTTCTGCCATTACTCCCATCAGTTCGGCAATGGGCTTCTGGTCATAATAGCCGTTGCGTCCCAGGTCATTGGCTACATAGAAGTTGAACTTTTTGTCGAATACGGAATAATCGGTAATTTGGGCACTTGCCCAGTTGCCCAGCAGGGCGACGAATAGTAAAAAGAATATTTTCTTCATTGTTTGGATGTTATTTATTCACTGCAGAGGGTATACGGTTGCATTGTTTTTTCATTTGGTGTGTTATAAAAGAAAATGCTCTGTCTCTCTGTGGTGATGTGTTTAAAAATTAATCTTCACTCCGGCATTCACCTTTACACCGTAGTATTCGGCTTGCATGGTACGGTCTTTTGTTCCCTGGTAGTAGCGGAGAGGCTGGTTCAGCAGGTTATTGGCTTCGGCATAGAATGTAGTCTTTATTTTCTTTCCGAACGTATAGCTTGCGTTGGCGTCCATGTAGTTCACTTTGTCGTAGTAACGGTCGTAGAAAGTGCTTTCACCCATTTCATCGATAAAGTCGGAAGCGAAATTATAGCTTACGCGGATGTTCAGTCCGGCTTTCTCGAAATAGAGCGAAGCATTGGCGGTGTGTGCCGGTGAACCCGGCATGCTGAGGCCTTCTTCGTTTTCGCGTCCTTCGAAGTTGAAGTCTTCTACGCGGGAGTGCGTATAGGTGTAAGTTCCGTAAAAGCCGATGCACTTCAAGGCAGGGGCGATGAATCCGAAGTCGCGTTGGTAAGAGAGTTCTATTCCGAGCAGGTTGGCGTTGCCCGCATTCTTGGGCTGTGTGAATCGAGTATATACATTGCCCTGATATTCGTAGTTGGTGCTGACTTGGTCTACGATGAAATCATCGATTTTCTTGTAGAAGATACCGGCACTGACCAGACCGATGCTGCGGAAATAATAGTCGGCGCTCAAGTCGAAGTTGTAGGATGTGGTCGGTTTCAATTCCGGATTACCGATGGTGATTTCATTATCGGAGCGCTTGATGTTTACGCTCGGTACAAGAGCCGAGTACTTGGGACGTGACAGTGTTTGGGTAAATGAACCGCGTACCTTGAAGTCATCGTTTACATTCCACTTTACCAGCAGCGAAGGCAGGAAATTAATGTAGCTGTTGCGCTGACGTTCGGTCTTGCCGGTGATGTCTTCGTCTGCATCGTATGTACGTCCGGTATAAGCCAGATTGGTGTTCTCGATACGCAAGCCGGACATCAGCTCTATGCGGTCTGTGATTTTTGAGTCAAAGCGGACATAGCCGGAGCTGACCGTTTCGCGTGCCTCAAAGTTACCTGCCAGTTCTTCCTGTACTTGTTCTTTCTCGAACAATGCAGGGTTATTAAGGTCTAATGCTCCGGTGTATTCCTTGCTGGCATAGATTCCTGTCTGGTATTTGTTATTGGGCATAAAGTGCTTGTTGGATTGGTCAACAGTATTTTTAAGGCTGTTTTCCATAAAAGCATCTTCGTCCAGCGGAGAATATTCGTAGAAGTCCACAGCTTTATCTTTGGTTTTACGAACTACCTTTGCGCCGAATTTCAGTTTGTTGCCATTCTTGAACGGGAGTTTGAAGTTGGCGGAGAATTTCAAGTCCTGCTCTTTGATGTCTTCCTGTTGCTCGGTCAGTTCTTTCAGGCTGAATTCGTCATTCAAGGTCATTGTAGAACCGTCTTTGGGAGATGCGAAAGGCTGGCGTTCGTTGCTCAGATCTATATCGAATTTCTGTTTCTTGAGTTGGAAGTCGATGTAGCGCTCGTTGGGACGCTCTTCGCTGGCTTTGGCATAACTTGCATGCCAGTCCATGGAAAGAAGTCCGAAGAGATGTTCACCGCCAAGTGAAAAATCCATCGTGCGCTGGCGTTCCAGACGGGCATTACGGTTGTCGGGCGTTCCGGCTTTGGTTTGTATGCGTACGGTGGCGCTGCCGTCCGGTTCAAGGTCTTTCAGGTTAGTGCGGTAACGGTTTTCCCAGTCGTTGCGGTTATTGAAGATACCTTTGAAAGTGAGTTTGTGGTTGGTGCTGATGTCCCAGTCCAAAGCGGCGGAGTAGCTTTGACGTTCGCGGGTTACGTAATACTGGCGCATTTGATAGTCGTTGACGTATGCTTTGCCGTCTTTATCCTGCTCCCAGGTAAACTCGGTGTCGTAAGAACCGGAGGGGGCATTTTGATAGGAGGCAGATACCATCAACCCTAATTTATTATTGAAGAAACGGTCGCCGTAGGTAAATCCCAGGTTCAGCTGGGCTTTTTCGCTAATCCAGTTGTAGCCTGTTCCTGCGGTGGCAGCAATGCTGCGCTTATAGGGTGAGTTCTTCGTTACCAGATTGATAGAGCCGCCAATGGCATCGGCGTCCATATCCGGGGTTACTACCTTGTTTACTTCGATAGTCTGAATCATGTCGGCCGGAATCAGGTCGAGCTGTACGTTACGGGTATCACCTTCGGCAGAGGGTACACGGTTGCCGTTGACAGTTACGGAGCTCAGGTCGGCGCTTGTTCCGCGTACTTGTCCGAAGCGGGCTTCTCCCTGGTCGTACTGCACGTTGATACCGGAGATACGCTTTAAGGCATCGCCGATGTTGGAGTCGGGGAATTTGCCTACCTGGTCGGCAGATACTACATTGGTAATTCCCAAGTTGCTCTTTTGGGCGTTGATGGCGCGGCGCTGTCCCTGAAATGCGCCGCCTACAACTATTTCCTGAAGTTCGACTCCTTCGTTCAGTACCACATCTTTCTCTAAAGTGCGTCCGGCGGGAATTGTAATTTTCAGTTCTACGGGTGAGTAGCCTACATAGCTCACCTTCACTGTATAGGTTCCCGGGTCGAGGTTGGGGAAAGTGTAGAAGCCGTTGACGTCGCTCGTCACGCCTGTGTGTAGTTTCTCGATGTAGATTGAAGCACCCGGGAGAGTTTGCTTGGTTACGTCGATGATACGGCCGCGTACCGTACCTTGTTTAACGATATTTGCTTTTTCGTCGGCCATTGTCGTGTTGCTGGCCGCTGCGAATAGTAGAAGGAATAAGAATGCTCTTACAATTTGTTTCATACCTGTTATTATCTGTTAATAATCTGCGGCAAAAGTATAGGTATGGGATTACGTCTGTCTTACGGAATTTTGAAGAAACGGTAACGATAATATTACAAATCAATTGCAAATGATGCATCAGGGGACGATATAATTTATCTTGTATGTACTGAATGACAGATTATAAGATTGGAATGTACTTTACTTTTATTTGCTTTAACTGTATATTAAGGCTGTTTACAGGCAATCAACAGCTTTTTCTCATCAGCAAGAGTCGTTGCAAACAGGTATATGTCTCCACCTTCCGCCAGCTTCAGGCGTTTTCGCAACTCGGCTACGCTGGCAGGAAAATTACGTACTGTGAGGTTGGCCTTCTTTTCCGTTCCTATTAGCTTTTTAAGTTCTTTCTTGTTGAGACTGCTGCTATCGGTAATGCGGAACTTGCGTCCGGGAAAGTCCGGTATATACTCGTCGGAAGTATAAAGATGACTGTTGGGGTGCAGTTTCTCTACATTATATATAGATGAAACGCTGCGGAAGGCTCCGGCTTTTAGGATGGATGCATTGGGTTCGTACAAGTATGTTTTCAATGTGGGAGTATACGGACATGTATGTTCTTTCTCCTGTTGGCGGGTGAACAGGAGCTTTTGAACCTTCTGCGATGCAGTGAGGTTGATGCAGTGAATAGGGATTTCTTCAGGTACTAATTCCTTTCCGCGCTCTAATACAAGGAGAAGTTCCTTGCATTCGTTGTTGACGGAAACGACGTGGGCGGCTTGTACATGTTTCAAGTCATGCAGTACAAGGGTAAGGTCCAGCATGGGAGATAACTTAACCAGAACGTGTGACGCTTTCTCAAGCAGTAAATTTTCCAAAGCGGAAACATCAGGCTCACATTCGCTGATAGCTATTGTTTTGCCTCCGTGTCCATCACGCCGGGCGGGGTCTATGAATATCCAGTCTACGGGTTCCATCATTTGCAGATAACGGATGCTGTCTTCATGGCAGACCATGACCTGTTTTAAGTTTAAAAGCGAAAAGTTATGAGCTGCTATTGTACAGAGTGTTTCCTGCCGCTCCACATAGGCGGACTGTTGGAAGCAGGCAGATAGGAAGGCACAGTCGATGCCAAAACCGCCGGTGAGGTCAGTAAAGGTTTTGCGGCTGCCGTATCCCGTGTCTGAAACTATTTTGACCTTATAGTTTGCCGTTACTTCCGAGGAGCATTGTTCCATGGAAAGATGTGTCGGGTAAAGAATACCTTCCCGTGCTGCCCAAGCGGGTATTTTTTCTTCTGCAATTTGACGTCCCACAATTTGGATGATAGCGGCAGGTACGTCTACTGTCGGATACTTGTGTGCTTGTAAAGCAAGGTTGCGTACGTTGTCTTTGCGATGCTCCCGGATAAATTGGAGTGTTTCTTCAGTCAGTGTCATGGGCATTGTTTGAGTAACGGTGCAAAGATACGGATAATTGTGATATGATTGAGGAGTTTTGCCAGCAGACAATCGGCAGGAGGTAGACCGGTTGTCTGCTGAGGCTTTATTGAATCAGGGTAAACTCTACAGGTTGCCCATGCTGGCATTCCACACTCAGTTGGGTTGTGCCGGTCCGGTATGTCGTTTTCACTCTTTTGTCGTAAGCAGACACATGCCATTTACCTTTCAGTTCCAACTCTTTTATTATGATACGGCTGGGTTCTTTGGTTGTGAATGTCTTTTCCGCAATGTTGAGGTTGGGAGTACACACACTCATTACCAAGGCATTATTCTCTTTTTGATACATCACCATTGTTTCTGCGGGCAAGAAAGAGAAAACATTATCGGCAGCCGGTTTGGTATCTTCAAAGACAGCGTATGCCATGGTGCCTGTCAGAATATCGTTTACGGCATGCATCTTGCGGTCGCGTTGTATCACTTTGTAGGTGGCTGCCGGCACATGGGTCTTCAGTTCTTTTCCAGAAGGCTGTATCCATACCATGTATTCGTAGCTTCCATCTTTGGGAGCTGTTCCGTGAGCTATCCATGCCGACGCAAATGTTCCGGTAGTGGGGGTGCGTAACTTTTCGTGGCGCGATTCCTGTTCTGTGATTTGTACCTTTACCTTTCCGTCTTTCACAAAATACAGGTTACCGCAGCCGTCTTCAAGGCAGACCGGTTGTGTATCCGAGGCAGGTAGTTCCTGTTGCAGCCCTATTTGCTGTTCTTTTTCTCCAGTAATCCTGATGAAATCTTTTCCCGGTCGGAAGACGTGTTGGAAAAGCGTTGTTTCCGTAGGATAGTCGCTGTTGCTGTTTTTGATGTCTGTGCCAAGGCAGATTAAGCGGTTATCGAAACAAAATACCGACTTTCGTGCTACGAAATCGCCGGTAAAGTTTTTAAGGTCTCGTTCCATTAATTTCATGGCAAACATTCCGTTTTGGTTTTTCAGAGAACTTGCACCGGCGAATTTTTCCTTGGAGCGTGCCATGGTAGTACCAGGCAGAGGACTGTTCAACAGTTCGAAGGGCAGGTGTATGGTGGTGGTGCCGGGCAGTCGGTTCCAATCCCAGCCATTTTCATTGTAACCGCTGGCTTTGCGGGAAGGAGCCCCCATTATTTGTACCGAACCGTAACTTTGATACCGACCGTACCGGTTGTCTTTTGTGTAAATTTCCGCTCCCCATACATCTGTGTTATATCCTTTGAGCGTAACCATCCAGTTATTGCGGCGGAAAATGCCGGCAGAACCGTAATTGTATACAAAAAAGCCTTGCGGCGCTGTTGCCGGAAGTATCCCTTGTTGTTTGAAGTAAGCGGCTTCAGGGGTATTACGTTTGCAAAGGCGCAAATAGTCTGCGGCCAGTTGATGATCAAACGGTTCTCCTTTATCCGAGAAGTCTCCGGATAGGGCAAGGTAGGCAAAAGCGTCTATGTCGTCATCTTTCATGGAACCGCTGAAAGGATGTCTGCCACTGATACCTACGCCCCATTCGTATTTGTTGCAATAGTTGCGCATGGCGATAAGAGCGGATTTCAGTACCTTTCTGGCAGATAAGGTCAATTGATAAGAAGTCTTGTTAGTCAGATTGGTGAATTGTCCCAGCATAGCAAGTGCTCCCGTGGTATAGGCCGGATAAAAGCCGCCATGGTGAAAAGTGGTACCGTCTACCTTAATACCTCCAATCGTACCGGGAGTATATCTCAACGACGTGGATACCCAACGTGAAAGTCCTTTCAGTGCGCGAACCCTTTCTCTCTCATCCTTTGTCATCATGGCTGAAACAATTTTAGGCATCAGCAATGTATGCCATGTATCCAGTAACTCGTCGCGGTTTTTGCCGCATGCCTTACGGGTTTCCTGTAAGGCTGCCCAGAACGATAGTGTTGAAAGGATATTATCGCATGTGGGAGCTTGCCGTATTTTGTCGCGCATCAGCCAGGCTGTGGTGTATATTTTTCTTATCTGATAGCCGTAATGGTGGTTGGTTCCCATGCCGCTTCCGAAAGCAAATCCTTGGTTCATGGCATAGTCCCAGACTAAAAAATATTTGTGTTCTGCATCTTTGGATTGATTGTAATAGGCATCATAGGCAAATCCGGAGAGCATTGTTTCCAGATCGTTGAGGGATATTTCTCCCTTTTTGCGGTTCAACTTGTCATCGGGAACTACAAGAGGAGCTCCTGTAAAGCCGTTTCCGGAGCGTTGTATCTGTGCTTTTTGGAATGTAGCATAGGCTTTGTCGATTTTGCCTTGTGAAACTTTATCCGCTGTCAGGACTTTTGTCAGCCGTTCTTCTATGGTTTGTAATTCCTGTTTCTCTGTCGGAGTCAGCGTAGCAGGAAGAGGCAGGTCATATTCCAGCTGTTCCCATTGCCATACACGACACCAATGCCATAAGTCTCTAAATGTAAGTGAATTATTGTAGGACATCTGCATGTCGGGAGTAGTGCGTTGATTCATTTCTTTTACGGGGAAAACGAGACGGTCGAAGAATACGCGTCCGTTGTTGTCCGGAGCAACGATACGGTAACCGGCGATTGTATTCTCTTGCTTATCTCCTTTCATGTGGGCAAAGCCTATCCAACAGGCACGCCAACCCTGAGCGTTTAGCCGGAAACCGAACCTATAAGATACATGACCCGTTGGAGAGAAGAATTCAAAGCGCAGCGAATCTTTTCTGGCTTGTTCGTTGTAAATCCATAGTGTAATCCCGCGCTTTTCTTTTGATATGGAGTCCAGATGTAGGGGAGTATCTAGTTTGACGGTGAGCACGGAACGGGGAGAGAATTGCCATGCAAGGCTTCTTTTCCCTTCTTTGTAGAACTCTTCTGAGGAAGAGAGTTCGTTTGATTGTACTGTGCAGAAGGATTGTGGCACTCCTTTTTCAAATCCGGTTGTCTGTGCAAAGAGTATGTTGCCAAGGCATAAAAACAGACAATATAACAAATAGAATCGGTACATATTGCGAAATTTTAGCAGGTATGCAAAAAAAGAGGTTGTCTTCGATGTAGAGGCATTCTGCCGCCATCTCTTTCCGGACGGAACGGCAGACTGCTTCATGCCATGAAACAACCTCTTTCGGTTAAGTTAATAAAAAAAGTTGAAGGTTAGAAGAATTGTAGTTCTTTTATTTAGGTTATTGCCAATATTTATTCTGTTCCAATTTGCCGTTTACATCCAGTTCTTTTGTCGGAATGGGGAGAAACTGGTGTTTTTCTTGTGTACGTGCTGCATAATCGCGTGCACCGATAAACTGGTTTCCTGTAGCCCAGCGTTTATCTTGAGTCGCAGCTCCTAATTTGTCGTGTACGGCTTCTACATAAATACCCCAGCGTACCAGATCATATTTCCGCAGAGACTCAAAACAGAGCTCACGGGCACGTTCGTCACGGACGGCTTGTTGGAAGTCTGTATAGGACAAACCCTCCAATTTGGATATGCCTGCACGTTGGCGTATCTCATTAATGCATTCGTATGCTAAATCCGTAGGTCCTTGATGGGCTTCATTTTCTGCTTCAGCCAGCATTAAAAGGACATCACCATAACGTAAAATAGGATAGTTTTCAGGAGTATAACTCTTCTCTTTCATAGAAGAGGTTTCCCATTCGCGGCGGAACTTTCCACATGAACGTTGGACAATCTGTTTGTTTGTCCATGTTTTCTTGTTGTCGTTTACATCATACCAATAAGGAGCGATGGACAAGTCGCGGCGCTTATCGTTTTCTTCGAATAAATCCCAAAGTATCAGAGTGGCTGCATAAAAGCCATAGGCGTATCCCTTACCGGTAGCTTTGGTGCATTTTTGAAGATTGCCTATAACATTTCCTATACGCCCGTCTGTATAGTTTCCTATGCCGTCGGCAGTACGGTTACCGATAAATTCGGCTTCCCAGATGCTTTCATTGTATTCGGTATCATATTTGTCGGCTGCCATGTTCTTCCAGATTGCATAGATATCCGGATTCATCTTATGCTTATTCGACTTTTTCACTTCATTGGCCCAATATGCAGCTTTGGCATAATAAGGCTGTCCGCCGTTGGCGGGATATCCGGCACGCCACAAGTATACGCGGGCAAGGATACCCATTACTGTATTCTTTTTGATATAAGAGGGAGACTTATCATAGGTCTGGTCATCAACCAAGTTTACGCATTCTTCCATTTCTCCGATAATCCAATCCAAAGCATCGGCATGGGGAGTTGCTTCTATGGATGAATTATTCACATCTTTGAATGAGGTCTTGCGGATGGGTACTTCGTACCAACCTTGTACTAACAGGAAGTGAAAATATGCACGGAGAAATTTAGCTTCACCTTTCATTCGTGTTTTCACACTTTCATCCATGTCGGCTTTGTTAACATTCTCAAGAAAAACGTTGGCATTGTTGATTCCTTTGTAAAGAGTCTCCCATGTACCCCATACATGTTGGTTTCCCGGATTATGGTCGTTGCCATAGACTTGACTTGCTAATTGTCCGCTTTGGCGCTGGTAGTAACTCAGGTCGTCTACGTTGGATATCATGCATGAGTAATTGTTTCCGTATACCTTCTCGTAGACCAAAGTATAATAGACTCCGGCCAAAGCAGCCGTACATTCACTTTCATTGGAGTAAAAAGTTTCCGGAGCGGTGAAATCATAAGGCTTTGTATCCAAAAAACTGTCGCAGGAGCTCAGCATTATGGCAGAGCATAATGTTAAAACTGTTGCATGGAATAATTTATATACTGTTTTCATATCAGTCTCATTTTTAATATTTGGTTAGAATGTTACATTTAATCCCAATGACATACTGAAGGCGCGAGGGTATGGAGACCAGTCAAAGCCCGGTGTCAATGGAGAATTACGGGTAGAAACTTCCGGGTCGCTTCCGGAATAACCGCTGATAGTAGCAATGTTTTCGGCAGAAAGGTAAACACGTGCGCTGCTTATATGCAAGGGCTTCAGTGTTTTTGCCTCGAAATTATATCCCAATGAGATGTTCTTGAGTTTCAGGAAAGAGCCGTCTTCCACATAGAGTGAACTGTATTCATTGGAACCTTGCGCCCGGGCTCTCGGTATGTTGCTGGTGGGGTTTTCCGGAGTCCAGCGGTTAGTATAGGCAGCAAACATATTGGTATTTTGTTTGGCAGCAGGGTTTTCGAACACCATGCGGTTGGCATTGAGAATATCATTGCCATAGCTCCATTGGAAGAAGATGTTCAAGTCGAAGTTTTTCCAAACCAGATTATTGGTAAAACCACCTATGTGTTTGGGCTGACCGTTACCGATAGTGGTCTTGTCCTTGTCGTTGATTTCGCCTTCACCTGTCAGGTCACGGTATTTGGGGTCTCCCGGTTGAGTACCGGCTACGTAATACGGGATGCCTTCTTTTAAGGTATATACCTCTTTGCCGTTTTCATCTATTGTCTTGTTGAAGTCCTCATATTTGTAAGTTCCGTCATAGATGAAGCCGTACATTTTACCGGCAGATTCACCTACTTTGCTGATATATGCCGGAGTGGTTTTATATTTGTTATCCCAACTGATATAGCTGGTCATATAAGGTTGTCCTGAGTTCAAGGCTATGATTTCATTCTTGTTGAAAGCGATGTTGAAGCTGGAATTCCAACTGAAATCTTTAGTTTTGATATTGGTGGTTTCCAAGGTGATTTCCAAACCGCTGTTACGCAATTTTCCAACATTTAAGGTAGCAGAAGAGAAGCCTGAGCTGGCAGATATATCGGCATCAAGCAACAAATCCTTGGTGGTTTTGATGTAATAGTCCATATTCAGGTTAATTCGTCCGTCGAGGAAGCCGAGGTCCAGACCGAGGTCCAATTGTTCGGTTGTTTCCCATTTCAGCTTTTCATTCTGCATGCTGCTCAATACATAACCCGGTACAAACTGACCGTTCCACGGATATTTGTAAAGATCGTCATCAGTGATGAGGTGTGCCATATAGTCATAGTTGCCTATGCGGTTGTTACCGGTCTGGCCATAGCTGAAACGCAGCTTACCGTTTGACAGCCAGCTGGCATTTTCGGCAATGAAAGATTCACGCGCAAAAGCCCATGCCAAAGAGCCGGAAGGGAAGTACCCCCAACGGTTGCCGCGGGCAAATTTGGAAGAACCGTCGGCACGCATGGTAGCTGTTATATAGTAACGGGAGTCGTAGTTATAATTGATACGTCCGAAATAAGACATCAGTTTGTTTTCGCCTTTGGAAGAATTTACGGCCGGTGTGCTTCCCTTATCGAGTCCTGCCATGCCGAAAGATTCATTGCTGATTTTTTCCGTCCGTATAGAATGTATATAGCTGGTATTTTTCTGAACAGACATACCGAGCATCGCATTGAAATTATGAGAGTTCTTGTTCAGTTGGTAGCTGAGTGTATTTTCGTTCAGGTAACTTCTTGCTTCACTTTGGTATAGATAAGCGTTTATTCCCTTACTTTGAGTGTTGGAAGGGTGGCTGTTACCGGTGCGTGTCTGAGAACCGTTGAATTCTTCGTTTTTGTAGTCGGTTGATGTATATCCGGCTGTAACTTTCAGTTTGAGTTTCTTAATTATCTCATATTCGGCACCTACATTAAACTGGAGATTATTGGTTGTCTTATGACGGTATTCGTTTTGAGCAGACTTCACGGGGTTAAAGCGGTAGTCCTCACTCATATTGACACCCTCATCGTACATCTGATTGAGAAGATCGCTTCCAGTAGGGGATACCGGACGGAAAGACCATACACTGTACATGTAGGCGGTAGACATGGAACTTGTGGCGCTCGATACGGTAGGACCGTCCTGAACAGTGCTGGCATAGTTCCCTGTAAAGTCAATCTTCAGTTTGTTGTTTACTTTCTGGCTCAGGTTCACACGTCCTTGATAGCGTTTTACGCCGGAGTTGATGATAACTCCCTGTGTGTCATCGTAAGACAAAGATGTGGTGTATTTCAAATCGCCTTGCGAACCGGTCATAGATATATGATGGTTATGGCTGAGAGCGGTACGGTAGATATAGTCTTGCCAATCGTAAGATTTAGCATTGTGATAGGCATCCAGTGTAGGATAAAGTTCGGTTATATAGTTTTTCTGGAATTCTTCTCCGCTGCCCATGATTTCTTGTTGCAGCATGACAAAGTCATAGGCATTCATCACTTCCGGTGTGTTTTTTACAAGACCTACTTTTACGCTACCGTTGTATGTAATGGTAGGCTTTCCAGCTCCGCCTTTTTTGGTGGTTACGATAACTACACCGTTGGCACCGCGTGCTCCATAGATAGCTGTGGCGGAAGCATCTTTCAAGATGTCTATGGATTCAATATCATTAGGATTTATTGATCCTAAGCCGGAACTTTCGGAAGGGAATCCGTCGATAACGTAAAGCGGAGCTGTACTTCCGGTCAATGAACCGGCACCGCGGATTACTATATTAAAGTTATCTCCCGGTCCACCGTCACCGGATGAAACCTGTACGCCGGCAATACGTCCTCCGAGGCTTTCGGTAATATTGCTGACAGGAGTCTTGGTCAAATCGCCCATATTGGCGGAACCGATAGAACCGGTCAGGTCACGTCTTCTGACATCACCATATCCTACAGCAACAACGGTCACTTCTTCCAAGGTTTGGGTATTTTCTGTCATTGTAATATCAAATTTACTTTGATTGCCTACTTTGACATTTTCCGTTTTGTAGCCGATAAATGAGAATTGTAAAACATCACCATTTTTTACATTGTCCAATTTAAACTCTCCGTTTAAATCTGTGGTTGTCCCATTGGTTGTTCCTTTAATTACAACACTTACCCCGGGCAACTCTCCCATGGCATCAATCACTTTACCTGTAATCTGTCTTCCTGTCTGTGCCTGTACTGCTGTACAGCAGAAAAGGAAGAATAAAAGATTTAAGATAACTTTTGGTCTCATAAAAATAAAATTAAAAAATTAGGATGTGCAAATGTATGGATTGTATAAGAAATGTGAAATCTGTAATTGTCCATAAAAAGTACAAATTCATACATGTGGAGTTGTAACTAACTGCGATGCAGCCAATAAACTGCTATTGGCAAGAAGGTATTATTATGTTACATTAAGATTTGCGGAGAAAGGAATATGAGCCAATTAGCTATGACCATCAACGGCTCTCGTTTTACAAGAGATTCCCATTTTGAGCAACTTGCACCGATTTATGCTGTAGCTGCTCAAGAAATAGAAGATTATATAAGGTTTTGTTTATTATAAACTGCTGCAACATTCTTGCGAATGAGGTTATATATAGAAGTATTTCTTAGAATTGTAGTAGCTTTATAGAATTGGGCATACTATCATATCTGGAGGGTCTGCAAACAAAAAAGGCTGTATTCCGTTAGGAATCAGCCTTTTAGTTTGTGGACCAGCCTGGGCTTGAACCAGGGACCTCCAGATTATGAGTCTGTTGCTCTAACCAACTGAGCTACAAGTCCGGTGTATCCTTATATCGGATAGCGGGGACAAAAGTAGTATTTTCTCTTGAAATATGCAAGCGTTTCAGATAAAAATGCGAATGCTTTTTGTTTAGAATTTATATGTTCGTTTAGGATTCTTGGGAAACCACCCTTTTTTTACCCGCTCTTCTTGTTCAAATACTTCTTTAATGGTCCAAAATGAAGAGAAAGCGAATACACCTAGCAGTGAGGCTACCAAAATATTGTCGGTATACAGTGAAGCAATGGCACCGCCGATTCCCAACAATAGGAAAATCCACCAGCATTTAGTTCCCCAATAATATTCGGCTTTTACTACTATGGGGTGGAAGATGCCTATGATAAGGAAAGTACAGATACCGATTACAAGTCCTGACAGGTGATATTCGTTTAAGAAATCCATATTTATATAAAGTGATAAGGTGATGAAATCATGGGGTTATGTCAAAACAAATAATAAGTGTTTTTTGTTTCGGCACAACCCCATTGTTTTATTTATCTTACTTTTCCGGGCAAATAGGAATTTCTTTCTTGATGCTTTGTTCCAGTGAAATTAATGTTTCTGTTGCAGTGACGCCGGGGATTTCCTGCATCTTGTTATTCAGCAAGTCCATTAGGTGTTCGTTGTCACGCGCATACACTTTGGTCAGCATGGTGTACGGACCGGTGGTAAAATGACATTCCACGATTTCGGGAATCTTTTGCATCTCGGTAACAACAGCCTTGTACATGGAGCCTTTTTCCAGTTTGATTCCTACATAAGTACAAGTCCTGTAGCCCAAAGACTTAGGGTTTACATGGTAGCCGGAGCCGACAATAACGCCCAAATCAATCAAGCGCTGTACGCGTTGGTGAATGGCGGCACGTGATACACCACATTCAGCAGCTACATCCTTAAAAGGAATACGGGCATTTTGGGAAATGATTTCCAGAATCTGCCGGTCAAGATTGTCTATTTTTTCCATAATAGTAAATAAGTAAAGTTCTTGTTCTTATCAAATAGTAAGCAAATATAGGACTTTATTTTAATTTATCTATAGAATGGAGCGAAAAAAAGAATAAAAGTGATAATACGATAAAGTGATAGGGTAATAAGGTGATAAAGTGATAATGGATGACAAGGTGATAAAGTGGTAGGGGGATAATGGAATAGGGTGGTGAAGTATCGTCGCTTCACCGCCCTATCGCTTTTATGGCATGATCGTTTTATTTTTCGATACCTACCAGTTCCACTTCAAAAATCAGAGTAGAGAACGGTTTGATTGGGCCGCCGGTTTCTCTTGCGCCGTAAGCCAGTTCTTGCGGGATGTAAAGTTCCCACTTAGAACCTACAGGCATCATAGTGAGGGCTTCTGTCCAGCCTTTGATAACTTGGTTGGCACGGAACGTAGCAGGTTCTTTACGCTTGTAAGAGCTGTCGAATTCGGTTCCGTCAATCAGCGTACCTTTGTAGTTTACTTTTACTTTGCTGCTATCAGCGGGGATTTCACCGGTTCCTTTGGTGATAATTTTATATTGCAGACCGCTCGGAGTGGTTACAACACCTTCTTTGGTCTTGTTTTCAGCAAGGAATTTTTCACCGGCAGCTTTGTTGTCGGCGTATTTCTTTTCCATGGCTTTAGCCTTTACTGCATCCATCTGGGTCTGCATGAAAGTCTGAGCTTCTTCTTTGGTCATGATGCCTTTGCCTACAACTCCGGCAACGAAACCTGCCAACAGGTTTTCACGGCTGATGGTTTGTGTAGAGTCTCCACCGAAAATCTGTTGGTTGAAGCCTTCTACCCATTGCTTGCTTACCATCTGTCCGATTTGCAGACCTGCCATGTAAGCAACGTCTTTCTTGTCGATTTTGCTTGCACCTTCGTTGAAACCTTTCAGGAAGTCTGTCATTTGAGTAGAATCGATACCCTGCTGTGCGAGATATTGATCCAGGCCTTCGGTACGTGCCATACCGATGGCGTAAGATAATGAGTCAACGTCTGTTTTGAGGTTCGCTTTCGGGCTTTGTGCAGTACAGGATGCCAAACCGGCAGCTGCTGCAAGAGCCATGATAAATGTTACTTTTTTCATTTTGCTTTTAAAATTATTTGTTTAATACTTTAAGTAGTTCCACTTCAAAAATGAGTGTGCTGTGCGGTGGAATCATCTCACCTGCTCCCTGGGCGCCGTAAGCCAGCTCGCTGGGGATGTAGAGTTTCCATTTGGCGCCTTCGGGCATCAGTTGCAGGGCTTCCACCCAACCCGGGATTACCTGGCTGACGCCGAATGTGGCAGGCTGGCCGCGCTTGATGGAGCTGTCGAACAGCGTTCCGTCAATCAGCGTACCTTCGTAGTGGCATTGTACCTGGTCGGTAGCTTTGGCATAAGTGCCTGTGTTGCCTTCGTTGATAACTTCGTACTGGAGCCCGCTGGGCAGCGTAACCACTCCCGGGCGTTTTTTGTTTTCTTCAAGGAACTTCTTGCCGGCCTCGATATTGGCGGCATTCATTTTCTGTTCCAGTTCTTCGAAGTACTTATTTACTATTTCGCGGGCTTCCGTATGGCTGATAGCCGTCTGGTTGCCTTCCAAGACATCTTTGATTGCTTGTGCAAAGTCATCTACTGCGATGCCTTTAGCACCCATACTTAAAAGATTCTGACCTATTCCAAGGCCGATAGCATAACTGAATTTATCCATAAAATGTTTTTGTTGGCGGCTGAAATCATTTCTTTTCCAGCCTATTGCAAATTAATGAATGGCAAAAATACGTCTTTTATTTGAATGATTTTGTTTTTTTCAGATTAAAAAATCTTAGTAAGTGAAAATAACTTCCCTCTTTTGGGGTATTATTCATACATTTGTATGACTATATGAACTTTAAGGAGATATAAAGATGAAGAACTTGGTTGTTTTGTCCGGTGCAGGTATGAGCGCCGAGAGTGGTATCAGTACTTTTCGCGATGCGGGCGGACTGTGGGATAAATATCCGGTGGAACAGGTGGCGACTCCCGAAGGCTATGCCCGTAATCCGGAGTTGGTTATCAACTTTTATAACGAGCGTCGCAAGCAATTGCTGGATGTAAAGCCGAATGCCGGACACATCGGGCTTGCAGAGCTGGAAAAGGACTTCAATGTAACGGTCGTTACGCAGAATGTCGATAATCTGCACGAGCGTGCCGGAAGCAAACGCGTGATTCATCTGCATGGCGAGCTGACAAAGGTCTGCTCCAGCCGCGACCCTTATAATCCGCACTACATAAAGGAACTGAAACCGGATGAGTACGAAGTGAAGTTGGGAGATAAAGCCGGCGACGGTACTCAGCTTCGTCCGTTTATCGTTTGGTTTGGCGAGTCGGTTCCTGAGATTGAAACGGCTGTGGATTATGTGGAGAAAGCGGATATATTCGTCATTATCGGTACTTCGATGAATGTATATCCGGCTGCCGGATTGCTCAACTATGTGCCTCGCGATGCCGAAGTGTACCTGATAGACCCTAAGCCGGTGGATGTACATTCCATGCGGCAGATACATGTAATTCAAAAAGGAGCATCGGAAGGTGTGCAGGAGTTGCGCTCGTTGCTTAAACCTTAGGCGTGCCGTTCACAGTCTATGTATGTGCCACTTTAATGGCACGCTTATGCCTATATACTGGCACAAGATTGCCAATGAAGTGGCACATACAATTTTCAAGCTGTACGGATTATTTTTTCAGTACCGCCCTCAGTACGAACCAGGCATGATAGGCTGCCGTGCTTATCAGACCGTAATATTGCGCCATAATGCGGAAACGTTCTTTAAGCGAGGCTTTCCTGTTTTGGGTAGTCATGCCCTCGTCCAGATAGTCTATTATCGTGAGGCGGGTATTGTGCAGCGTGTGTGCCTTTTTCATGATGCGGATGCACCAGTCAAAGTCGGCGGAAAAGCGGTACTTCAGGTTATACGGTTCTACTAAAGTGCGTTTGGCAAAGAAGGCCTGATGGCAGACAAGCATCCCTTGTCTGAAGCTTTTCCATGTCAGCGTTTCCGGGGCGGAAAGACGGCGCATACGTACGAAGTGTCCTTCTTTGTCCACCAGGGCCGTTTCACCGTACATCACATCGGGCAGCTCGCTTCCCGGCAGCGTATGTACCATTTGCTGCAGCGTATCGTCTTCGTGGAAGCTGTCGCCTGCATTAAGGAAGCAGAGGTAATCGCCCGTAGCCAGTCGGATGCCTTTGTTCATGGCATCGTACAGGCCTTTATCGGGTTCGCTTGTCACCTTTGCGATGTGATCCTTATAACGGTCTATGATAGAGAGTGTCTTATCCTTCGACGCTCCATCCACAATGATATACTCCACGTGGCGGTAGGTTTGCGAGATAACGCTCTGGATGGTATCTTCCAATACAGCCTCGGCATTGTAGGTCACGGTAATGACGCTGAACTTGGGGGTGGGATGGTTATGCATTTCTTCCGGTGACTTTGTTGTACAGGTCAATATATTTCTTGGCGATGGCGCTTTCCGAATAGTGGGTGACGGCCTTCCGGCAGGCCTGCTCGGCGAGGCTGGGATAATCCGGGTCGGTCAGTGTCCAGTAGATGCCGTTGGCAAAATCCTCGGACGACTTGTATTGCGCCACGTATCCGTTGTGCAGGTGGTCTATCATTTCGGGAATGCCGCCCACGTTGAAGCCGACGCAGGGAATGCCGCATGCCATGGCTTCCATAATCATGTTGGGCAGGTTCTCTTCCAGCGAAGGGGTGACGAAGAGGTCTACCGCATTGTATATGTTTACCAACTGGTGTTCGTTGCTCACAAAGTCCAGCGGATAGACCTTGAAAGGCAGCAGGTTGGCCAGTTGCTGCGACTCTTTGCCGAAAACGACGACACCGAGCTCCGTTTTCAGTTCGGGGTGTTTTTCCGCCAGCAGTTCACACGATTCTACCAGATAGTCTATACCTTTCCGTTTGTCCGTTATCTTTACCGAGCCGAACAGTACGAGTCTGGCGTCCTGCGGCAGTTGGCATCTGTTGCGTGCTTCTTGCTTGTTGTGCGGCTTAAACAGGTTGGTATTGATAGGGTTGGGGATGCAGGTAATCGTGTGTCCGGCGAGCAGGGCGCTTTTCTTGGCCAGTCCTTCCAGCCAGTGGCTGCACGTTACGAAATTGATGTGCCGTCCCTGATATAGCTCCTGCTTCTTGCGGAAGGTCCGGTAGGAGAGGTCTTTTCTGCTGCCGTTGCCGTGGATGAAAGGACAGTTGCCACACTCCTGCTGATAGCGGGTGCACTCGCGGGCATGGTGGCAGATGCCGGTGCACGGCCACATGTCGTGCATGGTCCATACTACGGGTTTGCCCGATGCAAGGATTTTCTCAATATTCTTCAGAGATAACATTCCCTGGTTTATCCAGTGGAGATGAATGACATCCGCCTGCTGGAACTCCGGAAGAGAGGTAATGTCCGTACCTGTATTGGCGATGTCCACGGCAAAGATATTCTCCTTTTTGAAGCGGTTGGCTTTCCATATGACGATACGCTCCCATACGAATTTCCATATCATGCGCCAGTTGTAGTTTAATGAAACCACGGTGATTTGGTCGGTCTGCTTGTCACGTACCAGAAGTTTGGCCTTGATGCCGTTGTTCTTGAGCGACTCCATCAGTCTGCTGGCCGCTACGGCTGCCCCGCCGATGCGTTCGGATGTATTGATTAATAGTACTCTCATTTTTGTGGAATGTTTGGACAAAAGTACTGCTTTTGCCGCTTTCTGCTCTATAAATCTTTTATTTTTTTAGTCTGTAACCGCTAAACTCCCTATCTTTGCCGAGGTTAAAAGCTCGTAATGCCGGGAGCAGTGGAGATGTTGCGCTGAGCAACGGATTGAACGTCGTGGAAAACGAGTTTTTCGCCGGAAGAAACCTGGAGTTCATCGGTAGAAAATAAATGTGAATATGGGAGATAAAGGAATGAAAAAGCTGGAGCAACTGTGGCAGACTTTCCTGAGTGTGGTGAAGATTCTGTTACAATCCAAATGGCGTACGCACCTACCATCGTCGTTCAGTAATCCGGAAGAACTGTTGATACTTGCCAACGGTCCTTCATTGAACCGTACGGTTCGGGAAACTCCGGACTTTGTACAGGGCAAGACGCTGCTGGCGGTGAATTTCTGCGTTACTTCCCCGATGTTCGAGCAGCTTCGCCCGGAGATATATCTGATAGCCGACCCTCTGTTTTGGATTGTTCCCGAGAAGCGGGTACAATTGTTCCGGACGCTTGCCGAAAAAACCGCTTGGCCGATGAACCTGTTTATTCCCGCCCGTGCTTTGAAGAATAAAGAGTGGCAGCCTATGTTGGCGGGTAACAGGAATATCCGCCTCTGCATTTACAATACCACTCCGATAGAAGGTGTGCAGGGATTCTGCAACTGGGTATTCGCTAAGGGTTGGGGTGTGCCCCGTCCGCACAACGTACTGATTCCTTCTATTGCCATCGGGTTGCGTCTGCCTTTCAAGAAAATTTATCTGGCAGGCGCCGATCACTCCTGGTTGCCGGAAATCACGGTGACGGACGACAACGTGGTACTGATGCACCAAAAACATTTCTATGACCAGAATAAGTCGCAGGCGGCAACGGTGACGCAGGAGAATCTGCATAGCGCACGGCTTTATACGATACTTTACCACATGTATGTGGCCTTTAAGTCCTACTTCGTGCTCGAAGCCTATGCGCGCCGGTTGGGCAAGGAAGTGATCAACGTTACGCCGGGCAGTTATATAGACGCTTTTAAACGAATGAAAGTATGAAAGACGGAATCATCATTCAGGCACGTACCGGTTCTACCCGGTTGCATAATAAAATACTGCTCCCTTTCTATGGCGGGCAGCGCATTATCGACATTTTAATCGGAAATATCAAGCAGGCCTGCGCCGATAAGACTATTGTGCTTGCCACTACCGACCGTCCGCAGGATGATATACTGGCAGAGGTTGCCCGCGAAGCAGGTATCTGTTGCTACCGGGGAGACGAGGACAATGTACTCGACCGCTTTATCCGGGCTGCCGCAACATTCAACCTTGACCGCTTTATCCGTGTCTGTTCTGACAATCCTTTCCTGCGTCCCGACAGTTTCCGGGCTTTCTTCGAGGAGTACGATGCCCGCCCGGCAGATTATATCGCTTACGGTTTTGCAGACGGCCGTCCCACTATCAAATCTCATTTGGGCTTGTTTGCCGAGCTGACGACTGCCGATGCCCTGCGCCGTGCAGCCGCCGCTACGCAGGAAAAACTGTACATAGAGCACGTTACGATTTATCTCTATACACACCCCGAAGCGTTCAGCGTTCGCCTGCTTCCGTTGCCCGATGAGCTGGAAGGGCGGTTGGACCTTCGCTTTACGCTCGATACAATGGAGGATTTCACCCTGTTGCAAGAGCTTTACGTCGCTTTCTGCGAGCAGACCGACCACAGCATCCATGCACTGCTCCGGTTGGTGGAGGCACATCCGGAGTATAGGGTCAAAATGCTGGAAAATATAGCGAAAAACGAGAAATAAGCTCCGGCTTTATCGCAGGGAGACTTCTTGGAAAAGGAAAAAAGATTATACTGCCGGGAAGAGGCCGGCAACAGTCGCTGACCGGACTCCATTCAGCCACTGACTGAAAGGGGATGGCTCCCTGACTGAATGCCTTTCACTCCCTGACTCATTGTCCCCCTTTCTACAGTGTATTGTGGCAGGGAAGGAAGATAGATTTGATGATAGTAAACAAAAATAACAGTTGCCGAATGAAGAGTACATACATTATCGGAGAAATAGGACAGAACCATAACGGTTCCGTCGATATCGCCAAGTTGATTGTCGACTTGGTGTCACGTCCCGTACGCGAAGAAGTCTTTAATCTGGAACTCCGTCCTATGGACGCGGTAAAGATGACCAAGCGGGATTTGAATGAAGAACTGACCGATTCGCAGATGAACCGTCCGTACGACTCTCCCCACTCTTTCGGACGCACCTATGGCGAGCACCGCGCTTATCTGGAACTGACGGACGAGGAGCATTTTGAAGTTTACAAGCATGCCAAGTCATTGGGCCTGGACTTCGTGGAAACACTGTGCTCAAAAGGCTGCATGTCTTTATTGAAGCTCTTTACGCCCGACCGCCTCAAGGTGGCAAGCCGCGACCTTACCAACCTGCCGTTGCTGGAAGTGATGGCAGAAACCAGGATTCCTATCATCCTTTCCACCGGTATGGCAGGCAAGAAGGAACTGGACGATGCTTTGGAGGTTATTACCCGTTATCACAACGATATATCCATACTGCACTGTGTATCGCAGTATCCCACTCAGCCCGATAACCTGAACCTGAGAACGATAACTTATCTGAAACAGCATTACGGACAATACCATATCGGCTTTTCCGACCACACCATTGGCATTGCCGCTCCGGTGGTTGCCGTAGGAATGGGTGCGGAGATTATAGAGAAGCACGTCACCATTGACCGCCGCATGAAGGGAACAGACCAACAAGGTTCTTTGGGACCGGACGGTGTGAACCGCATGATTCGTGATATCCGCATCGCCGAGCATTGGCTGGGCAGGGAGGAATTGTATATCGACCCTGCCGTCTCTGCCGCCAAGGTGAAGCTGGAACGTTCCATTGCTACGAACAAGGCGCTGCATCCCGGCGATATTATCACGGAAGAGGATATTCACCTGCTTAGTCCGGGCGACGGCTTTAAGTGGGCAGAACGAGATAAGGTGGTAGGCCGTCGGGTACGGAAGGAGATACCGCGTAACGAGATTATTTATCCGTCATTGATTGAGGAATGAGACTGCTTGCCGTTGTTGTACTTTATCATCCCGGTAAGGATTTGACCGGGAATATCAACAGTTATCTGCCGCAGGTGGATAGATTGCTGTTGTGGGATAATACGCCCGGAGGCGGAAAGGAACAGTTGCCCTTGTCGGGCGTCACTCATCCGGAGCGTCTGGAATATAGGGGTTGCGGGCGGAATGTAGGCATCGGTACTGCGCTGAATGATGCCGTGGCTTATGCCCGCGAGCATGGATATACGCATCTTCTGACATTGGATCAGGACAGTTACTTCCTGCCAGGAGCTTTCCCGGATTATATGGCTGCCATCCGGAGTTACGGGGAAGAAAAGCGGGTTATTTTCTCCGTCAATTATTTTATAAAGTCTCAGCAGGCTCCGCTTTATCCCGTTGCTGACAGGGTGGATGAGGTCTCTTCCGCCATGACTTCCGGTACTGTTTATCCGGTCGGCTTGTTCGAAGAACTGGACGTTTTTATGGAAGAGTTGTTTGTATGGGGCATCGACTGCGAGTACTGCTGGCGTGCAGCGCGTAAAGGAGTACGGACGGTTTGTTTCAAAAATATCCTGTTGCAACACGATTTGGGGTATCAGAAGAAGAAACACCGCTTGCTGGGTAAGGAGGTTTTTCCGAACGAGTATCCGCCGGCACGTACTTATTACAATGTGCGCAATGGCATGGTACTTCACAGACTCTATCCTGAGAGCCTGAACCTGAAAGCCCATTTACGCTACCATCTATATAAACGGATTGTCTTTGTGCTGTTGTATGAAAAGCAGAAGATAGCCAAATGGAAAGCTCTGTGGGACGGCTATCGTGACGGAAAACGCGGTAAATTGGGAGAGCGTGGGCAATAGATATTCTTACATTCTTAATCTTAAAAGAAATAACAGGCATGTTACCGAAATTAGTTATTACCGATATTGACGGTGTATGGACCGACGGCGGAATGTATTATACTGCCGAAGGGGACGTTATGAAACGCTTTTCCGTGAAAGACGGCTGGGGAGTGATTTTTCTGCGCGAATTAGATATACCCGTTGCCATTATGACCGGCGAGAATACGCAAATCGTGCAGAAGCGCGCCGATAAGCTGAAAATCGACTATTGTTATTTAGGGGTCAAGGATAAAGTGGAGCAGGCTGAGGAGTTATGCCGCGAGTTGGGTATTTCGTTAAGTGAGGTTGCCTTTATCGGTGACGACCTGAATGATTTGCCACTGCTGCGTCTGGTGGGTTACAGCGCCTCTCCCAGCAATACGCCCGAATATGTGAAGCGGGAAGTAAAGTATGTAACGGCCGCACATGGCGGTTATGGAGCTTTTCGCGAGTTTGTGGAGAAGCTGCTGAGCGATAACGGTGTGCTGGAAAAGACGGTTGGGAAATTCCTGTAATGTCCTCTTTGCGTGTGGATGGGTCGTTTTCGCCGGACGTGTCAGATATGCGGTAACGGTATCACTCTGGAAACGGCGGCTCTTCCCCGTTTCATCATGCCTTTGACAAATCCTGCCAGCCTTTGTGTGGTTGATTGCGGGCGGGGCAATTCCATACGTTTCACATCTTCCATAGTCCACTGCGGTTGATATTGCAGAAGCCGTTTTTCCGTATGCTCTATTTGTTCTTGCTGTCCTTTGCCGGTGTAATGGCGGATGAGGTTCAGGCATATCTGCGCATGGGATTGCCGGAGATTGTCGTATACGTCAGTCCTTCTTTCTTTAAAATAATCCATTAGCAACTCCCGGACAACGAGTGCGATGTCCAGTTTCCGGTCTGTTCCGGCTTCACTCCAGATTGCTTTTCCGTGTTGGCGGTAGACAGCCATCGGACGCTTTATATAATGTATCTTCCCGAATTGTGCATTCAGCAAATGTATGGCATAGTCGTAGGTGCTGACACGGGCAAACCATTCGGGCAGTTCGCCAAACAAGCCCCGGCGGAACAAGGCGGATACGTTGGAGATGTAATTGCTGCGTGCAAGGTCTGATATGTCTGTATCCTGCTTCTGCCCGCCATTGCTGAGGCTCTTGGTTCCGCGGTCTTCGTAGTAGTTGATAACCCGGTGAAAACAGGTGGAATAGTCGGGATGCGTATCCAGAAAATCTGCCTGGATTTGCAGTTTCCGTTTGTCTGTCCAGAAGTCATCGCCCTCGCAGATGGCGATATATTGTCCCCGACATTGGGCGTAGGTTTGTATGAAGTTCTGTTGCAGTCCCAGATTTTTCTTCCGGTTGAATAGGACGATTTGTTCCGGGTACTTTTTTTGCCAGTCTGCGCAAATCGTTCCCGTACAGTCCGTACTGGCATCGTTCCCTATGACCAGTTCAAAGGGGAAGTTTGTCTCTTGCAGCATTACACTGCGGATGGCCTCGTTGATGTAACGTTCCTGATTGTAGGTGAGCATCAGGACGCTGACTTTAAGTCCGGTATTATTGTTCATGTCCTTTTTTCTTTCGTATTAATTCCAGCGAGTCTTTCAGTATCTTCGAACCGGTGATATAGGCCGTACCTATATAAATGACCGTGCCGGCTGCCGCTTGTGTGACGAGCAGTAGCAACTGGTTCTCTATCCATCCGCCAATGGGCAGTAGCAATAAGGTCATCAGAATGCTGAGTCCTGCATATGGCAGTAAATCCATAAGTTGCATGGAAAAGCGGTATCCCGTGTAATGGGCGGTGTAAATCATATTGATAATGTATACCAGCAGGCGGGTGACTACAAGGCCTGCTACCATCGTCAGCACATCTTCCCGATAGGTAAGCAGCACTACTGCCACGGTGAAGGCTATCTTGTAATATTCTATTTTAAGTATGCCGTCCGAACGTCCGCTTACTTTAATGAAATTATTGTTGATGGCAGTCAGTATGGTGAAGCAACCGCCAAGACAGAGCAGTTGGAAGAAAGGAATGGAAGGCCACCATTCCTCTTTCAGCAGCAAACGGATAACGGGACCTGCCGTAACGAACAGACCTGCCATGATGGGGAGTGTGATGAATGCCGTAAAACGGATGGTCTTGCGATAAGCCCTTATCAGCCTTTCCCGTTCGTTCTGGATGGTACTGAATATGGGGAAGGTGGCATTCTGTATACTTCCGTAAATCAGGCTGACACCCATATCGCACATTTTGTTTCCTTGCGTATAATATCCCAATTGTTTTTGCGGAAACAGTTTGCCGATGATAACGGAATAGATATTCAGGAAGCAGGTATTGATAAGGCTTGCCAATAACAGGCTTGAAGCGAATCCGAACAGTGACCGTATGACTGCGAAGCGGAAAGTCCGTTGCGGACGCCAGTTCTCGCGGCTCCATAGCAGGGTGGCGCGCGCTGCTGCCAGTATTACCGGTTGCAGGGCCAATGTCCATACTCCACAGCCGGTCAGTGCCATGGCAAGCGAAGCTATGCCCGAAACCGTCATGGAGTATAGGTTTATTTGCGTCAACGGCTTGAAGCGGATTTGCTTGTTCAGTATGGTGCTTTGTATGATAGTGAGCGCATTGATGGGAAGTGCCAGAAAAATGACAGCCGACAGTTCCACCAGTTTGGGCTGGTTAAAGAAGCGGGCTATCAGCGGGGAACAGCCCATCAGCACTCCATACAGCAGGATACTCATTCCCAGATTGAACCAGAAGACGGAACTGAACTCTTCTGCAGTCGTCTCTTTCTTCTGAATGAGTGCGGCACTGAATCCGCTGTCCAGTACGATATTGGCAATTGCGCTGAAAATGGCAAGCATCCCTACCAGCGCATAGTCTTTGACGGAGAGTATATTGGCTACGAGGATACCGACAATAAACAACAGAACTTGCTGGCCCATACGGTCCAGCAAGTTCCAGAGCAATGCTCCTATTGTTTTTTGTTTCAGTGAAGACTCGCTCATACGGATTATTTCACTTCACTGCCGGGCTTTACTTCACGCAACAGTGAGGTTACTGCCAGTGAGCCGTCATAGTTTTCGGCAGAAAGTATCATGCCTTCGCTCACCAGTCCGTTCTTGAATTGGCGGGGAGCCAGGTTGGCGATGAACAGTACCTGCTTGCCTACCAGCTCTTCCGGTTGGTAGTGCTGGGCGATGCCGCTGACGATAGTACGGTTTTCCAGTCCGTCGGCTATCTTGAACTTCAACAGCTTCTTCATCTTGGGTACGGCTTCGCATTCCAATACGGTTCCTACGCGGATATCCAGTTTCTCGAAGTCCTCGAATGAGATAACGGGCTTGACAGGATTGGCTTTGTAGCCGGCTGCCTCGTTTGCTTTCTTGGTGGCGAGCAGTTTGTCTACCTGTGCCTGGATAACATCATCCTCAATCTTCTCGAACAGCAGTTCGGGAGTTGCCAGTTGGTGTCCGGCGGGGAGCAGGTCTGTATGGCCGAGCTCTGCCCAGTCGAAGCTGTCCATGTTCAGCATCTTGCGGAGCTTTTCGCTGCTGAACGGCAGGAACGGTTCGAAAGCGATGGCGAGGTTGGCAACCAGCTGCAGGGAGATATTCAGGATGGTGGCTACACGCGGCATGTCCGTCTTGGCAAGCTTCCAGGGTTCGGTGTCTGCCAGATATTTATTACCGATACGTGCCAGGTTCATGGCTTCCTTCTGCGCATCGCGGAATTTGAATACGTCGAGCAGCTTCTCCACTTCTTCTTTTACGTCGGCAAACTCTTTCAGTGTTTCGCGGTCGTAGTCGTTCAGTTCGCCGGCAGCGGGCACTACACCGTCGAAGTATTTCTTGGTGAGTTGCAGGGCACGGTTTACGAAGTTGCCGTATACCGCTACCAGCTCGTTGTTGTTACGTGCCTGGAAGTCTTTCCAAGTGAAGTCGTTGTCTTTTGTTTCCGGAGCGTTAGCAGTGAGCACATAGCGCAGCACGTCCTGCTTGCCGGGGAAGTCTTCCAGATACTCGTGCAACCATACGGCCCAGTTGCGTGAAGTGGAAATCTTGTCTCCTTCCAGATTCAGGAACTCGTTGCTGGGCACGTTGTCGGGCAGGATATAACTGCCTTCCGCCTTCAGCATGGCGGGGAATACGATGCAGTGGAATACGATGTTGTCTTTTCCGATGAAGTGAACCAGACGTGTTTCAGGGTCTTTCCACCATTTCTCCCAAGAGTCGGGCAGCAGTTCTTTGGTATTGCTGATATAACCGATGGGAGCATCGAACCATACATAAAGCACCTTACCTTCGGCGCCTTCTACCGGAACGGGAATACCCCAATCCAGGTCGCGGCTCACGGCACGCGGCTGCAAGCCCATGTCGAGCCAGCTCTTGCATTGGCCATACACGTTGGGACGCCATTCTTTATGGTCTTCCAATATCCACTGGCGCAACCATGCTTCATGTTTGTCGAGGGGCAGATACCAGTGCTTGGTTTCGCGCATTACGGGCTGGCTGCCGCTGATGGCGCTTTTCGGATTAATCAGGTCGGTAGGGCTGAGGCTTGTACCGCATTTCTCGCATTGGTCGCCGTAAGCGCCCTCTGCGTGGCAATGCGGACACTCGCCGGTGATGTAGCGGTCGGCAAGGAAAGTCTTGGCTTCCTCGTCGTAGTATTGCATGCTGGTCTTTTCGATGAATTCGCCCTTATCGTACAGTTTGCGGAAGAATTCGGAAGCTGTATCGTGATGCGTTTTTGAAGTAGTACGGCTGTATACGTCAAACGAAATGCCGAATTCCTCAAAAGACTTCTTGATAAGCGTATGATAGCGGTCTACTACATCTTGCGGTGTAATCCCTTCTTTTTTGGCACGGATGGTGATGGGCACTCCGTGTTCGTCGGAGCCGCCGATAAAGACCACGTCTTCTTTTTTCAGTCTCAGATAGCGGACGTAGATGTCGGCAGGTACGTAAACCCCTGCCAAGTGTCCGATATGAACGGGGCCGTTGGCATAGGGCAACGCCGATGTCACGGTGGTACGCTTGAATTTCTTTTCCATTGTATCTATGTATCTCTTTTGTTATGAACGCTTTTAAGCAGTGCAAAGATAACGGTTTTCTCTTAAACCTACAAAAAGAGCCCTATATACTTCGTGTCCGGAATATTTCGTCTTTGGAAGAACAAGGATACGGTAATATTAAAAGGTTATCTTCTTGTCATTATGTATATAAATTGTATATTTGTGCGATTGTCGTACTTTACTAATATGAACAGACTATGATAACAAACCAATTGCTGCGTCCTGCCAGTATTGTGGTGGTGGGAGCTTCCAACAATGTACATAAACCCGGTGGAGCTATTTTGAGAAATCTGATTAATGGCGGTTATACCGGAGAACTGCGTGCCGTCAATCCGAAAGAAACAGAAGTACAGGGCGTTACAGCGTATGCTGATGTAAAGGATATTCCGGATACGGACTTGGCAATACTTGCCATACCGGCATCTTTTTGTCCGGATGCGGTAGAATTGCTTGCTGCGGAAAAGCAGGTACGTGCGTTCATCATTCTCTCTGCAGGTTTCGGAGAGGAAACGCATGAAGGGGCGTTGTTGGAAGACCGTATTCTGGAAACAGTGAATAAGTACGGCGCTTCGTTGATAGGTCCCAATTGTATCGGGCTGATGAATACGTGGCATCATAGCGTGTTCAGCCAGCCTATTCCCAATTTGAACCCGCAGGGTGTTGATTTGATTTCCAGTTCCGGGGCCACTGCGGTGTTTATTCTGGAGAGCGCGGTAACTAAAGGCTTGCAGTTCAATTCCGTATGGTCTGTGGGCAATGCCAAACAGATTGGAGTGGAAGATGTGCTGCAATATATGGACGAGCATTTCGATGCTGAAAACGATTCCAGGATAAAACTGCTTTATATAGAAAGTATAGGCGACCCTGACAGATTGCTGTTCCATGCTTCTTCGTTGATAAGAAAAGGATGTAAGATTGCGGCTATCAAGTCGGGAAGCAGTGAGAGTGGCAGCCGTGCGGCATCCTCGCATACGGGAGCTATCGCCAGTTCCGATTCGGCGGTGGAGGCTTTGTTCCGTAAAGCAGGTATCGTACGTTGCTACTCCCGTGAAGAGCTGACTACGGTAGGATGTATCTTCACTTTGCCGGAACTGAAAGGAAAGAATTTTGCCATTATCACCCATGCCGGCGGACCGGGGGTGATGTTGACCGATGCCTTGAGCAAGGGCGGACTGAATGTGCCGAAGCTGGAAGGTGAGCTTGCCGAAGAGCTGAAAAGCAAGCTTTTTCCGGGAGCTGCTGTTGGTAATCCAATAGATATTTTAGCTACGGGTACGCCTGAGCATCTGCGGCTTTGTTTGGAATATTGCGAAGAGAAGTTTGATAATGTGGATGCGGTAATGGCTATTTTCGGTACACCGGGATTGGTCACCATGTTCGAAATGTACGATGTGCTGCATGAGAAGATGCAGGCTTGCAGGAAACCGATATTCCCTATTCTCCCGTCCATTAATACGGCAGGAGCCGAAGTGGCCGCTTTTCTTGCCAAAGGTCACGTGAACTTTGCCGATGAAGTGACGTTGGGTACGGCTTTATCGCGCATTATGAATGCCTCGAAACCGGCAAATAATGAAATAGAGCTGTTTGGCGTGGATGTTCCGCGCATCCGCCGCATCATTGATTCCATCCCCGAAAACGGTTATATAGAACCGCATTACGTGCAGGCTTTGCTGCATTCTGCCGGTATTCCTGTAGTGGAGGAGTTTGTGTCTGCAAACAAGGAAGAGGTGCTTGCATTTGCCCGTCGTGCCGGATTCCCGGTAGTGGCAAAGGTGGTGGGGCCTGTGCATAAATCCGATGTAGGCGGTGTGGTACTGAATATAAAGAGTGAACAGCATCTGGCGTTGGAGTTTGAACGGATGATGCAGATTCCGGAAGTAACGGGTATCATGGTGCAGCCTATGTTGAAAGGAACGGAACTGTTTATCGGAGCCAAGTATGAGGAGAAATTCGGGCATGTAGTGCTTTGCGGCTTGGGCGGTATCTTTGTGGAGGTGCTGAAAGACGTATCCTCCGGTCTGGCTCCTTTGTCTTATGAGGAGGCTTATTCGATGATTCATTCGTTGCGCGCCTATAAGATAATAAAAGGCACGCGCGGGCAGAAAGGGGTGAATGAGGACAGGTTTGCCGAAATTATTGTCCGCTTGTCCACTTTGCTGCGCTTTGCTACGGAAATTAAGGAAATGGATATCAATCCGTTGTTGGCCACGGAAAAGTACGTAATAGCAGTGGATGCCCGCATCAGAATAGAAAAGAACTGATTATACGTTAAAAGTCGGGTTGTTGTGCAGTATTTTGTTGGGATAGGCGTTTATAGGATATAACTTAGACTATAAACACACTATGAAGAGAGAAAAAGAACAATGGCTTAGAATTTTCAACGGCGTGATGTTCGGTGCATTGATTTTATTGGGGTTCGCATATTGCGATGAAAACAGTATGGGGGCAGGAAGTGAGAATTGTACTTCTTATGCCAAATATGAATTCAGAGGTAAAGTACTGGGAGAGAGCCGGCAGGTTGTGCCCGATGCCAGAATTCTGGTAAAGCATATAGCTTCTCCTGCCGACGGTTCATATGGCTATGCTGTTTTATCCGATACGGTTTATACCAAAGAAAACGGAGAGTATCTTTATCAGAATACCATAACCGGTTATCAGGACTTCCGTATTATCTGTGAGGACCTTACCGGGGTTTACCAGACCGATTCTGTGGATATAAAGATGAATCCGAAAGGTGGAAACGGCAGGTATGAAGGTAAAGATGACAGAGAGGTAGTCTTTAAACTGAAAAAGAGGGCTATATAAGACTGATACAGGGCTATCCGGCCCAATCTTCCCTGTCCAGGTTTCTGTATCCGATTGCTTCTGCCAAATGCGAGGGCTGTATCAGTTCGCAGCCCTCAAGATCGGCGATGGTACGTGAGACTTTTAAGATGCGGTCGTAGGCGCGTGCCGAGAGGTTGAAGCGGTTCATGGCCGTTTTCAGCAGTGCCAGCCCTTTATCATCGGGACGGGCATAACGGGCAAGTAATTTGCTGTTCATCTGTGCATTGCAATATACACCGGGAATTTCGGCATATCTTTCGGATTGGGTCTGACGTGCGCGTACTACGCGTTCCCGAATGAGGGTGCTCGATTCACCGGGACGTGCATCCGACATCTTCTCAAAGGGAACGGGGATGACTTCGATTTGCAGGTCGATACGGTCGAGCAAAGGTCCCGAAATGCGGTTCAGGTATTTCTGTACTTGCCCCGGGCTGCATACGCAGGCTTTGGTAGGATGGTTGTAGTATCCGCAAGGGCAGGGGTTCATGGATGCTGCGAGAATCAGGCTGGCCGGATATTTGACATTGCATTTAATTCGGGAAATGCTGATTTCCCGGTCTTCCAGCGGCTGGCGCAGTACTTCAAGTACATTTCGATTGAACTCCGGCAACTCATCGAGGAATAAGACTCCGTTGTGTGCCAGGCTGATTTCTCCCGGTTGTGGGAAACTGCCGCCTCCTGTCATGGCTACAGTAGAAATTGTGTGGTGAGGAGCGCGGAACGGTCGTTTGGAGATAAGTCCGCTTTCCTGTTCCAGCTTCCCTGCAACAGAGTGTATCTTGGTGGTTTCAAGGCTTTCGCCCAATGTTAACGGGGGGAGGATAGAGGGAAGGCGCTTGGCAAGCATGGATTTTCCGCTGCCGGGAGCACCTATCAGTAGAATATTATGTCCGCCTGCAGCCGCTACCTCTAACGCGCGTTTTACGTTTTCCTGTCCTTTCACGTCGGAGAAATCCAGATCAAAGTCATTCTGCCGGGTATAGAACTCTTTACGGGTGTCGACATGTACCAGCTCCAGTTCCTGTTTGTCGTTGAAGAACTCGATGACCTCTTTCAGGTTCTTTGCTCCGTAAACTTTCAGGTTATTTACAACAGCAGCTTCCCGTGTGTTCTGTCTGGGTATGATAATTCCTTCAAAACCGAGTTCTCTGGCTTTTATGGCAATGGGCAGTGCGCCTTTAATGGGTTGCAGGCTGCCGTCGAGACTTAGTTCTCCCATTAACAGATAGCGGCTCAACTTGTCCGGTTTGATTACTTCGCTGGCACCTAACATGCCGATAGCCAACGGCAGGTCGTAGGCAGCGCCTTCTTTGCGGATATCAGCCGGTGCCATGTTGATGACGATATTACTGGTAGGCATCCGGTAACCGTTTACTTGCAGTGCGGAAATGATGCGTTGGTGGCTTTCCTTGACAGCAGAGTCCGGCAAGCCGACGAGATAGAACATACAGCCTCTGGAGCTGTTGACTTCGATAGTGATGAGGGTTGCATCAATACCTTGAACAGCCGCTCCAAAAACTTTGATGAGCATGTAATTTGAGTGTTTAGTGATTAGGGTTTATGATTACCGATAGAAAAGTTATCGTTTCTTTTTCCTTTCGTTCTCTATCTCCCTCTTCTTTTCTTTCTTCTCTTGTTCTTCTATGTCTTTCAGCTTCTTTTCGATAGCCGTTTCGCTCAGGTTCTTTCCTTCAATCCTTCCGGAAGGGCTGAGCAGTACATTGGCAGGCAGGGTTCTTATGGCAAGTTGCTTTACAACTCCGGTCTCCCAGCCGGAAAGGTCGCATGCTTGCTCCCATTTCAGGGTATCTGTTTCGATAGCCTTTTTCCAATTGTCTTTGTTGAGGTCTAAAGAAATTCCTAAAAGCGCGAATTTCTTGTTCTTTTGTCCTTTCCTGTAGATTCTGCGGTAAACAGCATTGCTGTCGCGGCTCACGGTATCCCAGGAAGCCCAGAAGTGTATTAGCAGGTATTGGTCTTTGAAGTTCGAACGGGTTATCTGCTTCCCTTCGGCGTTGGGCAGGCGGAAGTAGGCGGCAGTCTTTCCGGTCGTAGCCTTTTCTTCTTCCTGGATGCGGTCGAGCAGCCCGTCGATATAGGGACGGTCTTTCAGTTCTCCCGTCATGTGCTCGGTCAGTTGTTTGATTAGGGTATAATCCGGTTTTCCTTTTTGTGCGAAGTATTTGTCAAGCAGGTAGATACTCGCTAAAGAGGAATGATGCTCATTGATAAATTTGCCGGCTTTCTCTTCCAGGACTTTTTCAGACGGTTTGCCCAATCCTTTCAGTTCTTTCCGGAAGGCGGTCAACTCTTCATTGTGCGGGTTGCCGGTTATTTCCATACTGTTTAGTTCGGCAGCAGAGCCTTTTATGTGTATTTTGTCACCTTTATCCATGAAGAAAGGGTATCGGCTGCCGTCGCTGAACAACAGCCATGCAGCTACCAAGGTATCCGGAGAGAGTGTTTTCGAGAATTTGCCGTTCTCAACGGGCAGGGTATCCATGCGGTCGTACATTTCGTCTGCACCGTATATATATAAGGTGTCATTTCCCAAACCTTTGATTTCTCCGCTCAGACTGACTGTGTCGGAGCTTTTGCCACCGCAAGCGGATAGCATGATAATCAGGAAATATGCAAGATAAATATTCTTCATACGGCTTTCTTCTTCTGATACGTTGCTGCGAAAGTAGTTCTTTTTGGTGTGAATAAAAAAAAATGCCCGACATATTTCTATGCCGGGCACTTCTTTTCATCTTATAACCTTTATTATTTGATGATATTCATGAAGTCTGCATTCGTGAAGTATTTGGAGAATTCCAAGTCAGAAGCAGCTTTCTTAGCCAATGAAGAATCTTTGGCAACAGCTTTCTTCAGGTTGTCCATAACCATAGAAGAGTTGTTGGTTCTTGCACCTACAACAGCCATCAGGTAGTCAGTGTAAGCGTCCGGTTTAGCGATGCTTGACAATGTGCTCTTAGCCTTGTTGTAGTCCTTAGCCAGGATTTGTGCCAAAGCTGCACTGTTGGTCTTAGTGTCGCCAAATGCGTTAACGGCTCTGTCATATTGACCTTGAGCGATGTACAGGTTACCCAGAGCTTCGTTCAGTTCCTTAGTACCGGAAGCTTTGCCCAGGTAAGTTTCAGCTGCTGCCTTGTCGCCTTTTCTCAAAGCTACGAGACCCATGTTCATGTTAGCTTCAGCAGAATCCTTGATAGAAAGAGATTTCTTCAGGTAGCCTTCAGCCTTGTCCAAATCACCGGCTTGGTAAGCTAACTTACCGAGGTTGTTGTATGCACGGTAGTCGTTCGGGTAGATTTGAGTAGCTTTGGTGAAGATAGCTTCTTGCTTGGCAGGATCGTTAGTCAGAGTAGCTGCATACAGCAGTTCTTCGATGTTCAGTTGCTTAGCATCGCTGTCAGCCAAAGATGCGATTTCTTCGTCAGACTTACCGATTACGTCATAGTTCAAAGTCAGACGAGAACGACGCAGTTGCGGAAGGATTTCTTCTGCCAAAGTGCTGTATACAGAAGAGATATTCTTGATTTCCTGTTCTCTTTGTTCAGGATCAGAGTACATTGACAAAACGCGGAGAATCAACTCTTTATCCTGGATGTTGGATTTGCTGACCAGTTCCTGGAAACCTTCCCAGTCCTGTGCAGTATATTTAGTATCTACAGCTGCTTCGATTTTGCTCTTCTTCAAATCCTTGTTGATAACTTTGGCTGTGTTGTTCTGACGGTTTTCAGCCAGACCAGTATTCAGCTCAACGCCACCATCGGGAGAAGCGTATGCAGAGATTTCGATGTTGCTGATCTTCTTGTTGGCAGCTTCGTTGATGTTCTTAACTTCTTCGTTGAATGCTTTGGCAGTTTTCAACTCGCTTGAACGGATGTTAGCCTGTTGGATCAGGAACATGATGTTTGCATCATATTTTTCTTTGATTACGCGTTGGAAAGCGTCGTCACCGTTAGCAGGATTAGCGCTGCCCAAAGTCTGGCCAACCAGTTCGGAAGTAGAGATAACACCGTCGGCTACTTTTACAGCAGGGATAGTAACTTCTTTCTTTCCGACTTTAGCTTTGAATTCCAAGTACAATTCAGACTTAGCCATTTCGGGAACATAGTCGAAAGAAGTCTTCATTGTGTAGCTACCACCAGCCTTGTAAGAGATAGTCTGGTCGTTGCCTTCTACTTTTTCACCCTGGAATACGGCAGGCTGACCTTTAGCTTCGCCGCCTTCCCATCTCAAAACCGGAGTAACTTCCACTACAGCTTTTTTCTTGAAATACTTTTCAGGGAATTTACCGTTAATTGTAGCAGGTACCTTACCGCCTACGGCTTCCAATACTTGCGGAGTCACTGTGAAATAGTCAGAAGACAGTTCACCCATTTTGCTGCTGCATGATGTCAAAACAGCAACAAGTGCCACTAACAAAGGCAGATACAATTTTTTAGTCATTTTAGATATAAATTAATTGTTTGTAATTGAAATTTGTCCATTCACAATTAGTTGCTATATTCCTATATATATAGCTTTGCAAAGATATTAATTCTCTTGGCAATTTGTTAATAATACTATCACATTTATTATAATTTAATAAACGCCATGCTCTTTCCTGTATTTAATATTGCGGGGATGATGCTCGATAATTTCACTTCGGAGTCTGTTCCGGTCGATATGTGTATAGATTTCAGTGGTGGCGATGGATTCATGTCCCAACATGCACTGGATGGCCCGCAGATTGGCGCCGCCTTCCAGCAGATGGGTGGCGAAGGAGTGGCGGAACGTATGCGGACTGATATTCTTGGTGATGCCGGCTTTTTCTGCCAGCTCTTTTATCATGTGAAACACCATGATGCGGGAGATATTATTACCCCATCGTGCCAGAAATACGTAATCCTCGTATCCTTTCTTTATTTTTCCCAGGTTGCGGTCTGCAAACCAATACTTTATCTCCTTGATTGCACGAGGCGAGATAGGTACTAAACGCTGTTTGCCGCCTTTGCCTTCTACCTTAATAAACCCTTCCTCAAAATAGAGATCGGAGATTTTCAGGTTACACAGTTCCGACACGCGTAACCCGCAGCTGTACAGTGTCTCCAGAATAGCCCGGTTGCGTTGTCCCTCTTTCTTCTCCATGTCTACGGTGGAAATGATTCTGTCGATTTCTTCAACGGTGAGCACTTCCGGTAACCTGAACCCGATTTTGGGACCTTCCAGCAGCTCGCTCGGGTCGGCTTCCTGATAGTCGGCAATCACCAGAAAGTGGAAGAACGATTTGATTCCGGAGAGTATCCGGGCCTGGGAACGGGGATGGATACCGATGTCGTGGAGTCCTGCGGCAAAGCGTTGCAAATCATCCGGTGTTACGTCCGGAATTTCTATATTCTCTCCTTCCAGAAAGTGCAGAAGTTTCTGTAGGTCCGTCATATAGGCATCGAGCGTATTGGGCGAAAGCGCTTTCTCCAGCCTGAGATATTGCTGATACTTTCTGATTATCACCGCTCGTTTTTCCTTATTCGTCAATTTCTCTTCTACTTTCATTACTTTTTCCTATCTTTGCACCTTGAAAGAATGTTCTCTGTGGACAAAGGTATAAAAAAATGTGTTATGAGAATACAGATTATTAACGGCCCCAATATAAATCTGTTGGGTAAACGCGAACCTTCCATTTATGGCAGTGTTACTTTTGAAGACTACCTTGCCGGACTCCGTGAAAAGTATGCGGATGTACAGATAGACTATTTCCAATCCAACATCGAAGGAGAGTTGATAGACAAGATACAGCAGGTGGGTTTTGATGCGGACGGCATCATCCTGAATGCGGGGGCCTATACCCATACGTCCATTGCCCTGCAAGATGCGATCCGGTCGGTCACTGCTCCGGTGATTGAGGTTCATATCTCCAATGTGCATGCCCGGGAGTCGTTTCGCCACGTATCCATGATAGCTTGTGCCTGCCGGGGTGTTATTTGCGGCTTTGGGCTGAACTCCTACCGTCTGGCATTGGAAGCGTTAAAGGAATTATTAATATAAAATAGGTATAAGATTATGCTATTGAAACAGACAAAAATTGTTGCAACGATTTCCGATCAGCGTTGCGATGTTGATTTTATAAAACAGTTGTTCGACGCAGGTTTGAACGTAGTACGTATGAATACGGCTCATGCAGGCCGCGAAGGTTTCGAGAAGCTGATAGCCAATGTGCGTACGGTTTCCAACCGCATCGCTATCCTCATGGATACGAAGGGTCCCGAAGTGCGTACGACTGTCCTTGACGAGCCTATTCCCTTCAAGGCAGGCGATCGTGTAAAAGTGGTAGGCAATCCCGACCGGCAGACTACCCGCGAATGTATCTCCGTTTCTTATCCCAACTTTGTACACGACCTCAATGTGGGCGGTCATATCCTTATCGACGACGGTGACCTGGAACTGGTTGTTGTGGAAAAGAATGCCGACCACCTGCTGTGCGAGGTGCAGAATGAAGCTACCTTGAGCAGCCGCAAGAGTGTCAATGTGCCGGGTGTACGCATCAACCTGCCTTCACTGACGGAAAAAGACCGCAACAATATCCTCTACGCCATCGAGAAAGACATTGACTTCATCGCTCACTCTTTCGTGCGCAACAGACAGGATATTCTGGATATAAAGGCTATCCTCGATGCCCACAACAGCGACATCAGAATCATTGCCAAGATTGAGAACCAGGAAGGTGTGGACAATATCGACGAGATTCTCGAAGTGGCCGACGGTGTTATGATAGCCCGTGGCGACCTGGGTATCGAAGTTCCGCAGGAACGTATTCCGGGTATCCAACGTTTGCTGATTCGCAAATGTATCCTTGCCAAGAAGCCGGTTATCGTTGCCACGCAGATGCTCCATACCATGATTTCCAACCCGCGTCCTACCCGTGCGGAAGTTACCGACATCGCCAACGCCATCTATTACCGTACGGATGCTTTGATGCTGAGCGGTGAGACGGCTTACGGCAAATATCCGGTTGAAGCCGTCAAGACAATGACGAAAGTTGCCGCCCAGGCGGAAAAAGACAAACTGGCGGATAACGACATCCGTATTCCTTTGGACGAAAACAGCAACGATGTAACGGCTTTCCTCGCCAAGCAAGCGGTAAAGGCCACTACGAAGTTGAAGATTCGCGCCATCATCACCGACAGTTACAGCGGCCGCACTGCCCGCAACCTTGCTGCATTCCGCGGCAAATACCCGGTGCTCGCCATCTGCTATAAGGAAAAGACCATGCGTCACCTGGCGCTTTCATACGGTGTAGAAGCCATCTACATGCCCGAACTTGCCAACGGACAGGAATACTACTTCGCCGCTCTCCGCCGCCTGCTTCAGGAAGGCCGTCTGCAACCTACCGACATGGTGGGCTATCTGAGTAGCGGTAAGGCCGGTACGCAAACATCCTTCCTCGAAATCAACGTAGTGGAAGATGCCCTGAAACATGCTGAAGACAGTGTACTTCCGAACAGTAACAGATACTTGTAAAATTATAAATTGAGAATTAAAAAATGACAGTCCGCTGGCAGACATTTGTTTTTTAGTTCTCAATTCTCAATTTATATGACTTTAGACGAATATATCCTGCAACACATCGATGAAGAGGGCGACTATCTGAAGGCTCTTTATCGCGATACGCACCTCAAGTTGCTTTATCCCCGCATGGCTTCGGGACATTTGCAGGGGCGTATGCTCAAGATGTTTGTCAGGATGATACGTCCCCGTCAGGTGTTGGAGATCGGGACATATAGCGGATACTCCGCACTTTGCATGGCAGAGGGGTTGCCGGACAACGGAATGCTGCATACGTTTGAAATCAATGACGAGCAGGAAGACTTTACCCGTCCGTGGCTGGAGAACTCACCCTATGCCAATAAGATAAAGTTCTATATAGGTAATGCTTTGGAACTTGTTCCCCGGCTGGACATCACTTTCGACCTTGCTTTCATCGACGGTGATAAGCGCCGTTACATCGATTATTACGAGATGGTATTGGCACGCCTTTCGGACGGCGGTTATATCATTGCCGACAATACCTTGTGGGACGGGCACGTTCTTGAAGAGCAACCGCATCGCACGGACTTGCAGACCATCGGGATAAAGGCTTTCAATGATCTGGTTGCCGCAGATAATCGGGTGGAGAAAGTTATACTGCCGTTGCGCGACGGACTGACGATTATACGTAAGAAATAAAAAGTTTGCATCCTCCCCCTTCACCCTTCACAATTCCTTTGCATCATACTGTTCATGGGATTCTGCGGGTGAAGGGGGAGGATGCTTTTATTTTTTAAGCAACCGCTTGCTCAAGTACCGCACAGGATACCACACCGAGAGGAACCCTACGGTGATAACCGTTACGAATACCAGTATGATGTCCGTTGCATGCACGCTCACCGGATAGGCGTCCACTACAAAACTTCCGTTGCCGCCGCCCAGCGATATAAGTCCGAAGCGTTGTTGCAGGAAACACAGCAGCAGCCCCAATACAATCCCGGCAATTGCTCCGAACACCGAAATCAGCCGCCCTTCAAAAAGGAAGATGCGGGCTATCAGCCGGTCGTCGGCGCCCAGATTGCGCAGCGTCTCCGTATCCTCGCGCTTATCCAGTATCAGCATGGACAGCGAACCGATAACATTGAAGCAGGCAATTGTAAGTATAAAGGTAAGGAACAGGTAGGAGATGAGTTTCTCAATCTCCATGATACGGAATACATCCGCTTGCTGCTCGTAGCGGTTTTGCACGATGAAGCGGTCGCCCAGGATGCGTTCCATTTTCTTCTGCACGGCATCGGTGTTGCTGCCCGGTTTCAGTTTCAGTTCGATGGCGGAAACTTCCGTGTCATAATTGAACAGCCGCCGGGCAAAGCCCAACGATGTGAGGATATAGCGTGAGTCGTATTTCTGCTGGTTGACAACAAACACCGCTCCCGGCGAGAACAGATAATCCTGGTTGAAAGCCGCCGACGGATTGGCGATGTTGACACGTACATTCCTTTTAGGTGCATACACCCGCAGTGGGTCGACAAACTGAAGTCCCGTGCCCAGCTCGGACACCAGCTCCACACCCATAAAGCCGTAGTCCACAACGGAATCGTTCAAAATGAACTTCCCCGTACCGTACAGCAGGCTGTCTATGGATGTCAGTTGCTCGAAGTTATCCTCCACGCCTTTGATAACCGCCATTGCCTGGCGGTCCTTGTACTGCACCATTGCGTTTTCTTCCAGCGTCTCCGTCCATACATCTATTTCGGGCAGGGCGCGTACTTGCTGCACACGCGATTCGAGCGGGTCGAACACCTTTCCTTCCCGAACGGTGATTTTCAGCTCCGGGTCGAAAGCCGTGAAGAACCCCGCTACCATATCTTGAAATCCGTTGAATACGGACAATGTGCACACCAACGCCAATGTAGCCAACGCCACCCCGCACACCGAGATGCCGGATATAATATTAATGGCATTATGCTTCTTCTTAGAGAAGAGATAACGGCGGGCTATAAAAAAAGGAAGATTCATGGTTGGGGATTAACCACTATTTCAGTAGTTCATCGATTCTTTCCAGATAATCCAGCGAGTCGTCCACGAAGAACTTCAGTTCGGGAATGATGCGCAGTTGGTGGCGTACGCGGGTTCCCAGTTCAAAGCGGATGGACTTCATGTTGGCATTGACGTTCTTGATGATTTCTTCGCTCCGTTCAGAGGGGAAAACGCTGAGGTAGGCGCGTGCCACGCTCATATCGGGACTGATGCGTACGGCGCTGACCGAAATCAGTATACCGGGCATCGATTTGGTTTGCAACAGGAAGATGTCGCTTAATTCCTTTTGGAGCAAACGGGCTATTTTGTTCTGTCTGGTAGTTTCCATACTCTATCGTTTTTTTGATTTGAAAAGCAAAGTTACTGAAATATATCGTTCTGCCGGTGATTTATACTATTTTTTTCATTCTTTTCCTTGTAGGAGAATCTGATTTATGACGTTGCAGGATTGTATTTTCATCCGTAGGGCATTCGTTTCGGCCACTGGGAACATCAGGTGTTGACTACTGTCAACAGAGCTGTTTACTGCTGTCAACGGATCGGCCGGCTATTGTCAACCGGGCTGTTGACAGTAGTCAACATCCGATGTTCTTCCTGAGAAAAAAGAATTCTCTCTATAGCAATACCTGATTTTCCTCTGTATGTCTTTGTTATAAGGCTGTGAGGAAAAGCGTACTGCTATAGAGAGAAAGACGTATTACTCTGTTATATTGAATGTGGATGAATCCGGTTGCCCCGTAGATTCTACCTATTCTTGCGCTTTTTTGCGTGCAATCAGCGCAACGGCTACAACTCCGATAATCAGCAGCGCCAATGCTCCGTAGGCGATGCCTTCCGTTACATGCAGGCTTTTGGGGTCGAAGCGCATCTCGACGGTATGCTTGCCGGCAGGGATATACAAGGCGCGCAGTACATAATCCGCACGTCCCAGTCCGGCAGGTTTCCCGTCAATGGTTACTTGCCAGCCGTTCGGGTAGTATATCTCGGAGAATACGGCGATGCCGTCTCCTGCGTTTTCCGTTTCGTAAACCAGGCGGTTGGGTTCGTAACTTGTCAGGCGAATGGAGGAAAGGCTGTCTTTATGAGCCTCTGAAATCCCTTTCAGCACATCCTTGAAACGGACATCGACAACAGCGGTTTCGGTGGGAAGGATGGTTTTGAGCGCATCAATCTCCTCATTGGCATTGTTTACGTATTGCACGTTCTCCACAAACCAGGCGTTGCCGTTGGCATAAGGGTTGAGGACGGGAACGGTCTGTCCCTGCTGTCCGGCGGGGAGGATGAAGTACTTCGTGTTCAGCATGTTCAGTACGCGGAACTTGGAGGCGTCCACACTGTCCATTTCTCCGCCTGCGGCGGCTATCGCTTGATAGGCAGCCTGCATTTCGGGAGAGATGTGGCGTTCTATCAGTTCCTGGTAGCGACGCAGTTTGGCGGCATGGTATCCGCCTATGTTCTTATGCCAGTAGGAAGTGTTGTTCTCGTTGAAGGCATCGGTTGCAAAGTTCAGTACGCGGTAGTCCGGGCTTTTGTCCTGCAGGATGAGTTCGTCGGTCTTGGTTTTGCTGAACGTTTCCGTTTGGATGGAACGGGGCACGAACTGCTCGTCGTGCAGGTAGCGTTTGTTTACACTCCACATATCTACAAGGCAGAGAACCGTGATGCCTGCAACGGTCAGTGACCGGCGCAGCTTGCCTGCCGAGTGGAGCCAAAGCAGCGCGCATCCGATGCAGATGATGATGAAGCTCCGCAATGCGTCGGCGCTGACAAGCGCACCCCGCATTTCTGAGAGATTGGCGAGGATGCCGGACAGCTCGTTGGCGGGTATCATCTGCTGGTCGACGGCATTTTGCAGCATCTGCGCTTCTTGTGCGGGCACGAAGCCGGAGCCGAGGCTACCCGGCGCTACGGTAAGCAGCAGGGCTACACCGGCGGTCAGCGCAAGGCTGATGCCGAACGCTTTCTTGTTCGCTTTCCATATTCCGGGTTCTTCCAACACGCGCTTCAAGGCAAAGATTGCCAGCAGGGGAATGGTGAATTCCGCTATGACGAGGATGGATGATACGGCGCGGAACTTATTGTACATCGGGACGTAATCGATGAAGAAGTCCGTCAGCGGCATGAAGTTCTTACCCCATGCCAGGACGATGGAGAAGAAGGTTGCTCCCAGCAACGCCCATTTCAGCGGTCCTTTTACGATGAAGCAGCCCAGCACGAAGAGGAACAGGACGAATGCACCCACATAGACGGGGCCGGCGGTCCAGGGCTGGCTGCCGAAGTACTGCGGGAATGAGTTGTACAGACTCCCGTACATCGGGTTGGCCTTTTCCATGGCGGTTTCGCTCTGGCTGAGGGGGGCGGAGGAGGAACCGCCTTTGAAGTTGGGAACGAGGAGCGTCCAGGTTTCGCCGATGCCATAGCTCCAGTTGGTGATGTAGTCGCGGTCCAGTCCGCTGCTGGTTTGCTTGGCGGCATCACCGGTCTGTACCAGCTCGCTTTTGCCGCGCATGGTTTCCTTGCTGTACGTATAGGTGTGGTAGAGGTTGGAAAGGTTGGCGGCCACACCGATAAGGGCGGCAACCAGCAGTACGGCGCTTGCCTTGAAGAACCGGGGAAGCGTCTTGTTGCGCCACGCATCTTCAAAGTATGCTCCTGCGATGAACAGGATGACGAACAGGAAGTAGTAGGACATCTGCACATGGTTGGACATGATTTGTAGGGCGATGAAGAAGGCTGTGAGTATGCCGCCTGCCAGCAGCTTGCCCCGGTAGGCGAGCACGATGCCCGCTATTGTGGGCGGGATGTAGGCAAGGGTGATGAATTTCCAGATGTGTCCCGCCGAAATCAGAATGAAGAAGTAGGACGAGAAGGCCCACATGATGCCGCCCAAGCCTGCCAGCCATGCCGGTATGCCGAATGCCCGCAGCAGGATGTAGAAGCCCAGCATCAGGATAAACGTCAGGTTGACGTAGGTGGGCAGGAAGAGCTGGTATATTTTCTGTGTCCATTGCAGCGGTACGGTAGAGTCGTAGGACGGGGATATCTGGTAGGTAGGCATTCCGCCGAAAAGGGAATTGGTCCAGCGGGTGCGTTCGCCTGTCTGTTCGTAATACTCTTTGGCTTCTTGTCCGGCGCCGGCTCCGGCGGCGGTGTCGTGCTGGAACAGAATACGTCCTTCTATATCCGCCGGAAAAAAGTAGGCGAAAGAAATCAGGACGAATGCCAGGATGGCAATTAAGTCGGGAAGAATCTTCTTTATCATCTTTGCTGGGTTATGGTTTATGTGGGGGAGCCGAAAGGGTGAGGAGTCGACTCCCTTGACTCCTAATCTGAATTTCAGCGGCAAACTTATACATAAATATTGATTTATGCACCAGTTGGATAGATAAATCTGCTGAAATATCGTACCTTTGCCTTCCCTAAATCATATAATTCATAAATCTGAAATTTGGAAATCGGTAAGCATGACGATAGGTGTTATCAGTGCAATGGATAGCGAACACCGCCAACTGGCGGAACGTTTGCAGGAGAAGAAGGTAGCGGATTACGGGAATCTGCACTATGTGGAAGGTATGCTTGGCAGCAACCGCGTGATACTTACGCAATGCGGCATCGGTAAGGTGAATGCGGCGGTGGGAGCTACGGAGCTGATACGCCGTTTTGCCCCGGACTGCATTGTGAGTACCGGTGTGGCGGGCGGCATCGACGCTTGTCTCAAGGTGACGGATGTAGTGGCGAGCGACTCTTTGGCGTACCACGATGTATGGTGCGGTGACGGTAACGAGTACGGTCAGGTGCAGGGATTGCCTGCAGTGTACAAGGGGTGCGCCCCGCTTTTGGAACATGCTTTGTCTCTGAACAAGACCGGATTGGAAAGCCGTATTCATAGCGGACTGATATGTACCGGCGACCGGTTTATCACCAACCGCACAGAGCTGGATGCCATCAAACGCCGCTTCCCGGCTGGACTGGCTGTCGATATGGAGTCCGCTGCCATTGCGCAGACCTGCTATCTGTACGGCATTCCTTTCCTCAGCTTCCGTATCATCAGCGATACGCCGGGCGTGGAAGACCACTCTTCGCAATATGCCGATTTTTGGGGTACGATGGCGGAACGTTCTTTCCTTACGACATGGACTTTCCTTTCCACCCTGCCCGACAACTTATAACTCATAACTCACAACTTATAACTTATGAAGAAAATACCCAGCTTTACCATCGATCACATCCGTTTGCTGCGCGGTATTTACGTATCGCGCAAGGATGAAGTGAACGGAGAAGTCATCACGACTTTTGATATCCGTATGAAAGAGCCCAACCGTGAACCGGCATTGGGACAAGGCGCCCTGCACACTATCGAGCATCTGGCTGCCACCTACCTGCGCAATGAACCGCAATGGCAGGACAAGATTATCTATTGGGGCCCCATGGGCTGCCTTACCGGCAATTATCTGCTGATGAAAGGCGATTTGCAGCCGCAGGACATCGTATCGCTGATGCAGGATACGTTCCGCTTTGTTGCCGGATATGAGGGCGAAGTTCCCGGTGTTGCTCCGCAGGATTGCGGCAATTACCTGCTCCACGACCTGCCCATGGCAAAATGGGAGTCTGCCAAGTATTTGCATGAAGTGCTGGAACAGATGACGGAAGAGAATATGAACTACCCCGAGAAAGCGGAGTGAGTGGTTGAATGAATGTTGAAAAATACATTTATGTTAAGAGTATCTGTCATTCAGAGCTTCTTTGCGATGCTCTGAATGACAGATAGTATAAGCTAATTCCCCATATTTACTTGGTTTACTCCTAACTGCTTAAATAATTTCTATTCCTTGCTCCTTGCAAAGTTGCAGCCCTATGTCTTTCAGCTTGAATTTCTGTATCTTGCCGCTTCCTGTCATGGGGAACTCTTTTACAAAGAAAATATATTTGGGAATCTTGTAACGGGAAATCTTGCCGATACAGAAGTCGCGTACATCCGATTCGTGCAGGTCTGCCCCTTCGTGCCGGATAATGAATGCGCCGACCGCTTCGCCGTACTTCTTGGAAGGGATGCCGGCTACCTGCACATCCTTGACGCCTTCCAGTTGATAGAGAAACTCTTCGATTTCGCGCGGATAGATATTTTCGCCGCCGCGGATAATCATGTCTTTGATACGTCCGGTGATGCGGTAGTTGCCGTCCTCGTCTTTTACGCCCAAGTCTCCGGAGTGCAGAAAACCGTTCTTGTCGATGACCTCGGCTGTGGCCTGCGGATTCTTATAATATCCTTTCATGGTGTTGTAACCGCGGTTGCACATTTCACCCTGCACGCCTACCGGGCACTCTTCGCCGGTTTCCGGGTCGATGACTTTCACTTCGGTATGCTCAAAGTCGCGTCCTACGGTGTTGCAACGTACATCGAACGAGTCGTCTATTCGCGTGGCGGTCATGCCGGGAGCGGCTTCCGTTAGGCCGTAAACGCTGGTTACTTTCATGTACATCTTTTCCTCTACCTGCTTCATCAGCTCGACGGGGCAGAGAGAGCCGGCCATGATACCCGTGCGCAGGCTGGACATATCGAACAGGTCGAACATCGGATGGTGCAGCTCGGCTATGAACATCGTGGGTACGCCGTAGAGTGCGGTGCATCGTTCTTTGTGGATGGATGCAAGCACCACCAACGGGTTGAAGCGTTCCACCATGACTTGTGTACAGCCGTGGGTAAGGCAGTTCATCGTGGCAAGCACCACGCCGAAGCAGTGGAACAGGGGGACGCAACAGCAGAGTTTGTCAGCGGCAGTGAATTTCATATGCTCGCCGGTAAGGAAACCGTTGTTGGTGATGTTGTAGTGGGTAAGCATTACCCCTTTCGGGAATCCGGTAGTGCCCGAAGTGTACTGCATGTTTACTACGTCGTGGCAACTTACCCGGCTTTTGAGCTCATTCAGACGGGTGTCTTCCACGTTGTCGCCTAAAAGCAGAATTTCGGAAGTGTTGTACATTCCTCTGTGCTTTTCCTGCCCTACGTAGATTACATTCTTCATATAAGGGAAGCGCTCGCTTTTCAGATGTCCGCGCTGGCAGGTTTTCAGTTCAGGCAGCATGGTGTAGGTCATCTGCACGAAGTCGCTGTCTTTCTCGCCGTTGACGATACAGAGCGTGTGCATATCCGAATTCTCGCACAGGTACTCCAGTTCGGCTTGTTTATAGTTGGTGTTTACCGTTACATAAACGGCGCCTATTTTGGCGCAGGCATACAGCAATGTCAGCCAGTCCGGTACGTTTGCCGCCCAGATGCCGACGTGTGTTCCCCGTTCCACGCCGATAGCGATAAGTCCTTTTGCCATGTCGTCCACTCTGCGGTTGAACTGGCTCCAGGTGAAGCGCAGATTACGGTCGGAGTAAACAATGTATTCTTTGTCAGGTGTAGTTGTGGCCCAATGCTCCAGCCATTGGCCAAGCGTTCTTTCGTATAACATAACGATGCTAATTAACGTATAAAGTATGAAATATAAGAGGGTATGTCAAAACTAAAATTCGCTTGCCGTTTGTTTCTTTTTAGGCACGGATTACACGGATTTCACGGAAAAAGAACAAAGAAAATCTGTGTTTCCGTAGAATCCGTGTAATCCGTGCCTAAAAGAAATCATCAAGTGTATTTTGACACACTCCCTTATACCTTATACTTATCAGATTGGTGTATAAATTACTGCCAGTATTTTGGCTGCCTGTCCTTCATAGGCGTGTACATGGTGCGGTACGATGGAATCGTAGTAGATGCTGTCCCCTTCTTCGAGCAGGTAGGTGTGCTTGCCGTAGCTGATTTCCATGGTTCCTTCCATAACCATGATGAATTCTTCGCCTTCGTGTGAGGAAAGAACGAAATCGCTGTCGTCCGTGGGAGCTACGTCAATGATGAACGGCTCCATGTGGCGGTCTGCTTTTGATTTGGAAAGAGAGTGGTACTCCATGTGTTTGCGCGAGTGGATAGCGTTGTTGGAGAAGCTGATGCTGTCCTTTGCTTCCGACTTGCGGCATACCACAGGACCGTTCTCGTCCTGGTCGTCAAGGAATGTGCCGAGACGCACGCCCAGTACGCGGGCTATTTTGATGAGCGGAGCCAATGAAGGCAGGTCGATATTGTTTTCGATGCGTTCGATTTGTTCGATGGCGAGCCCCGAACGTTGCGCCAACTCTTCCATGCTGATGGACTGGCTTTCGCGGAGTGATTTGATTTTTTCTCCTACAATCTTACTTGTATCCATAATTTGATAGTATTTTCAGTCTAAAAGGTTATGATTAATAGCTGTAAATTGCAAAAATAAGATATTCTTTTACTTGGTGCAACATTCTATGACGAAAAGTTTGCTTATGGTCTTTGCAGGTGTACAGGAGATTTTGTCTGTATGCCATCGCTATTCCGGCTTTCTCAGAGCAAGAGTGATATTCGCAGACGTATGGCTTATGATTGCATGAAGCCTGATAGAGGTTCCTTACTCTTTTATATCCAACTCTCCGGAGTATGAAATGGCCTGTCTGTTCATCGGCTGGATATGTATGTTGGCCGAACCGTCGGAATAGATAGTAAGGCTGTATTCATATTTATCTTCTTCGTTGCCGGTTTTGAAATCAATCCGGGTTTTTCCTTTTTTGAGGCTTTCTTTCCTGTATCCGGTTATCGGGGCATTAAATATCAATCCCTTCCCGCCGCCGTAAGGTACATTGTATGCCACTCCGAAGTAGGGCAGGTAAGAAAAGACGGAGTCATTCCTGATTTCGATGGAGTAGTCGGATGTCAGGGCGCGGCTGCGACCTTTCATGGGTTGCATATAGTCTACGTTGATTTTGTAGTGATCGGCATTTATCGCTTCCCTGACGTTACGTTCGGTCTGTGCTTTCTTTTCACTCCGGCTTTGTGCTGTTGCGGACTGCATGGCAAGCATTCCCGACAAACATAATAGAATTAATTTAGCTGTTTTCATCGTTGTTTGGTTTTAGGTATCAACAAAGATAAAGATAATGTTTTTGAGAAGTAAAACGGATTCAGTATTTTTGTATGAGAATAAAGATTATTAAGTATGGTATATATTGAAACTCCCCGTTTGATATTGCGCGATTGGAAAGAAGAAGACTTCGTTCCTTTCGCAGAGATGAACGGGAATCCGTCTGTCATGGAGTTCTTTCTGCATCCTTTGTCCGGGGAAGAGTCGCGCAATCTTTTTGATACTGTCAGGAATGAGTTTCTTCAGTACGGATATGGCGGATATGCCATCGAGCAGAAGTCCGATGGAGCCTTTGTGGGGTTTACGGGCTTTCATAACTTTATGTTTGATGTGGACTTTGCTCCGGGTATTGAGATACTGTGGCGATTGAAGCAGGAATATTGGGGTCGGGGGTATGCTACCGAAGCAGCGAAGTCATGTCTGGCTTATGCTAAGGAGAATCTTCCGTTTTCTATGGTCCGGGCTTTTACTTCGCTGACCAATAAACGTTCGCAACGGGTGATGCAGAAGATAGGGATGGAATTTGAAAAGAATTTTATGCACCCTGCAGTGCCCGACGGGCATCTGCTGAAAGAGCACGTACTCTATAAGGTACAATTGTAATAGGCTTTTAAAACCCCTGTACAGGGAAGACTGTGATAAAAGTAAAACGGCGGTATTCTCATTGGAAAATACCGCCGCTTTAATAAGTTTACCGCAAGTAAATTACTTACGCAAGCCGAGTTCCTGAACAATGGCACGATATCTGTTGATGTCGCGGTCTTTCAGGTAGTTCAACAGCGCGCGGCGCTTACCTACCAACATTGTCAAGGCTCTTTCTGTACTATAATCCTTTCTGTTGAGCTTCATATGCTCAGTCAGATGAGCAATACGGTATGAAAACAAAGCTATCTGGGCCTCTGCTGAGCCAGTATCAGTGTTAGACTTCCCGTATTTGCCGAAGATTTCTTGCTTTTTAGCAGCGTCTAAATACATAGTTTTTAATTAAAAAGTTGATAATTCTTTTCTCTTTCGAGCGTGCAAAGATAGATATTATCTTTTATATTGCAATGATATTCAGCAAAAAAATCTTTTCTCTGTGATGTATATACTGTAAAATTCGTACCTTTGCGGTCAAATAATAGGTATTATATGCAAAATATTAGAAACATTGCAATTATTGCCCATGTCGATCATGGGAAAACGACGCTTGTAGATAAGATGCTTCTGGCAGGAAACCTTTTCCGCAGCAACCAGAGCACAGGTGAATTAATGTTGGATAACAATGATTTGGAGCGTGAGCGAGGGATAACAATCCTTTCCAAAAACGTTTCTATCAGCTATAAAGACACGAAAATTAATATTATCGATACTCCGGGACACAGCGACTTCGGTGGCGAAGTGGAACGTGTATTGAATATGGCCGACGGATGTATCCTGTTGGTGGATGCTTTTGAAGGCCCGATGCCGCAGACCCGTTTTGTATTGCAGAAAGCTTTGCAGATCGGTTTGAAACCTATTGTTGTAGTCAACAAGGTGGACAAGCCCAACTGTCGCCCCGAAGAAGTCTATGAAATGGTGTTCGACCTGATGTTCAGTCTGGAAGCTACGGAAGAGCAGTTGGACTTCCCCGTTATCTACGGTTCGGCAAAGAACAACTGGATGAGCACGGACTGGCAGAAGCCGACGGACAATATCTATCCGCTGCTGGACTGCATTCTGGAGAACATTCCCGCTCCTACACAGTTGGAAGGTACGCCGCAGATGCTGGTGACCTCATTGGACTACTCCTCTTATACCGGCCGTATCGCCGTAGGCCGTGTACATCGCGGTACTTTGCGGGAAGGCATGAACGTGTCTTTGGCAAAGCGCGATGGTACAATCGTCAAGTCGAAGATTAAAGAACTGCATACGTTTGAAGGTATGGGCCGTGTGAAGGTATCGGAGGTATCTTCCGGTGATATCTGCGCCTTAGTGGGTATCGAAGGGTTTGAAATCGGAGATACGATTTGCGACTACGAGAACCCCGAAGCATTGCCGCCCATCGCCATTGACGAGCCTACCATGAGTATGCTGTTTACTATCAACGACTCTCCGTTCTTCGGCAAAGAAGGTAAGTTTGTAACTTCCCGCCATATACATGACCGTCTGATGAAGGAGCTGGACAAGAACCTTGCGCTTCGCGTACGCAAGAGCGAGGAAGACGGAAAATGGGTGGTGTCCGGTCGTGGCGTGCTTCACCTTTCCGTGTTGATTGAGACGATGCGCCGCGAGGGATATGAGTTGCAGGTAGGCCAGCCGCAGGTTATCTTCAAGGAGATAGACGGCGTGAAGAACGAGCCTATCGAGGAGCTCACGGTCAACGTTCCCGAAGAGTATGCCAGCAAGATTATCGATATGGTAACCCGCCGTAAAGGTGAAATGGTGAAAATGGAAAGCGCCGGCGAGCGTGTGAACCTTGAGTTCAATATGCCGTCGCGCGGTATTATCGGTTTGCGTACCAATGTGCTGACTGCCTCTGCCGGTGAAGCTATCATGGCGCACCGCTTTAAGGAATACCAACCCTATAAGGGTGAAATCGAACGCCGTACCAACGGTTCCATCATTGCCATGGAGTCGGGTACAGCCTTTGCCTATGCCATCGATAAATTGCAGGATCGCGGTAAGTTCTTCATCTTCCCGCAGGAAGAAGTGTATGCCGGACAGGTTGTAGGTGAGCACTCTCACGATAACGACCTTGTGGTGAACGTTACCAAATCAAAGAAGCTGACCAACATGCGTGCTTCCGGTTCCGACGAGAAAGCGCGTCTGATTCCGCCGGTGCAGTTCTCTCTGGAAGAAGCGTTGGAATATATCAAGGGAGACGAATATGTAGAGGTTACTCCCAAGTCCATGCGTATGCGTAAGGTTATCTTGGATGAGACAGAGCGCAAGCGTGCCAATAAGAACTGATTTTACTTTTTAGTTGTTATATATAAGAAGGAGTGCTTCGCTGTAAAGGTGGAGCACTCCTTCTTTTATTGCAATGGGGGGATTCTGAAGTTTTTATTTTATCGGTCAGTCTACGTATTTCACTTTGGCGGCATCTCTCGGCTTGGCGGCAGGCGTTTCATCCGGATATCCGAAAGCAATGCAGTAAAGCAGCCGGTATCCTTCGGGAAGTTCCAGTCTTTTGAGGTATTCGGCAGCTTCGGGCGTATCGGTCATAAAGCGTGTGGGGCTTGCCAGACAGCAGGAGCCTATGCCCATAGACCAGGCGGCAAGTACCATATTCTCACCCAGCAGTCCGCAGTCTATCTGCGAGCAGTCGTACGAAGTATCATTTCCGATGAACACTACCGTGGGCGCATTGCGGAACATATTCTTGAAATTGGGGTCTTCCGCTGCTTTCGGGTTCTTCTGCTTGAAGATTTCACTTACCCCGTTCAGGAATTCCGGGTTGTCTACTACGCGTACCGCCCAGGACTGTTTGTTCTGACCGTTGGGGGCGTTGATGCCGCACTCCAAGATTACCTTCATCGTGTCCCGGTTCACAGCTTCCGGTTTGTACTTGCGGACGCTGCGGCGCGATAGGATTGTCTCGATTATCGCTTCCGAATTGCTTTTCTCCGTAACTGTGGCTTCACTCTCTTTCTGTACCTGCGGCCCGCAAGCGGACAGCATCAATAGGCTTGCGCCTAACAGCATAACCTTTACACTCTTCATTCTCTGTTGTCTATTAAATTGTTTCTTCGCAAATCTAACAAAAAAAGCGGCTTCCGAGAACGAAAGCCGCCTTAAAATATATAATCTGGTTCTATTAGAGTTTCGGACCAGCAGCAACCAAAGCCTTACCGGCTTCGTTACCTGTGAACTTAGCGAAGTTCTTGATGAAACGTCCTGCCAGGTCTTTTGCTTTTTCTTCCCATTGGCAAGCACATTCATAAGTGTCGCGAGGATCAAGAATCTTCGGATCAACACCCGGCAATTCTGTCGGAACAACAAAGTCGAAGTAAGGAATAACCTTTGTCGGAGCCTTGTCGATAGAACCGTCGAGGATAGCGTCGATGATACCACGTGTATCTTTGATAGAGATACGCTTGCCGCTACCGTTCCAGCCGGTGTTAACCAAGTATGCCTTAGCGCCGACCTTGTTCATCTTCTTAACCAGTTCTTCTGCATATTTAGTAGGATGCAAGCTCAGGAAAGCAGCACCGAAGCAAGCAGAGAATGTCGGAGTCGGTTCAGTGATACCGCGTTCTGTACCGGCCAGCTTAGCGGTGAAACCGGACAGGAAGTAGTACTGAGCCTGTTCGGGGTTCAGGATAGATACCGGAGGCAATACACCGAAAGCATCAGCCGACAGGAAGATTACCTGATGAGCGTGAGGACCTTTAGATACCGGCTTAACGATGTTGTTGATGTGATAGATAGGATAAGAAACACGCGTGTTTTCAGTTGTGCTCTTATCGGCGAAGTCAATCTTGCCGTCAGCGTCAACAGTTACGTTCTCCAGCAGAGCGTCACGTTTGATGGCGTTGTAGATATCGGGTTCGCTTTCTTTGTCGAGGTTGATAACCTTAGCGTAGCAACCGCCTTCGTAGTTGAATACACCTTCGTCATCCCATCCGTGTTCGTCGTCACCGATCAGCAGACGTTTCGGGTCGGTAGACAAAGTAGTCTTACCTGTACCTGACAGACCGAAGAAGATAGCAGAGTCCGTACCTTCCATGTTGGTGTTGGCAGAACAGTGCATGGAAGCGATACCGCGAAGCGGGTTCTTGTAGTTCATGATAGAGAACATACCCTTCTTCATTTCACCGCCGTACCAAGTGTTCAGGATAACCTGTTCGTTGGTCTTCAAGTTGAATACAGTAGCTGTTTCAGAGTTCAGACCCAGTTCCTTGTAGTTGTCAACTTTTGCTTTGGAAGCGTTGAATGATACGAAATCAGGTTCGCCGTAGTTAGCAAGTTCCTCAGCAGTCGGGCGGATGAACATGTTAGTTACGAAGTGAGCCTGCCAAGCTACTTCCATGATGAAACGTACTTTCATGCGGGTAGCTTCGTTAGCACCGCAGAAAGTATCGACAACGAACAGACGCTTGCCGCTCAGCTGGTTTACAGCTTTAGCTTTCAGGTCGGCCCATGCTTCTTCAGAGCAGGGTTTGTTGTCGTTTTTGTATTCTTCTGAAGTCCACCATACAGAATCCTTGCTGGCTTCGTTCATTACAAAGAATTTATCTTTAGGAGAACGTCCGGTATAGATACCAGTCATTACGTTCACAGCACCAAGTTCAGTTACTTGACCTTTTTCGAAGCCTTCCAGACCCGGTTTGGTCTCTTCAGCGAACAATACATCATAAGACGGGTTGTGGATGATTTCCTTCACGTCTTTGATACCGTACTTGCTTAAATCTAAATTTGCCATTTCTTTTTAAGATTTTAAAATTGGTATTTGGTTTATAATCTCTCTTCGCATTCGTATGCTTCATTGCAAGGGGGCGAGTTTGTGGAAAACCGCGTTGTTCAGTAAGGCCCTTGTTTTTGCGACTACAAAAGTAATACTTTATTTTTAAAGAAACATCCTATTAGAGAAATTTTTCTGTAATAGGAAATCTTTTATAGAACCGTAACAATATCTGCAAACTGAATGTTGCAAATTGAGTGGAATTCGTTTACTTTGCACTTCTGTTCTATCAATATACGGAATAACCAATACATATTTTAATCTGATAATATAATGAAAGTTATCAACTTTGCCGAGACTAACTCAGTCTTGAACCAATACATGGCGGAGATACGCGATGTGCAAGTACAGTCCGACCGTATGCGTTTCCGCCGGAACATCGAACGCATCGGCGAAATCATGGCGTACGAAATGAGTAAGGAACTCACCTATTCCGAAAAGCAGGTACAAACGCCGCTGGGGATAGCTCCTGTCAGCACTTTCGATGATGATGTGGTGATTGCCACCGTCTTCCGTGCCGGGCTTCCCTTGCATGCCGGTTTCCTGAATGTGTTCGACCGTGCGGGCAATGCTTTCGTTTCCGCTTACCGTTATTATAAGGATAAAGAGTGCCGTACGGTGGATGTGCACATCGAGTATATCGCCACTCCCGACCTTTCCGGCAAGACTCTGTTACTGGTTGACCCGATGCTTGCTACGGGCGAAAGTATGGAACTTGCCTGGAAGGCTTTCCTTACCAAGGGTACGCCTGCCAAACTGCAGATTGCCTGCGTCATTGCCAGCCGGCAGGGAGTAGAGCATTTGCAGAAACTCTTCCCCGGCGACGAGGTTTCCTTGTGGTGCGGTGCTATCGACCCGGATATGAACGAGCATTCGTATATAGTACCGGGGCTGGGCGATGCCGGAGACTTGGCATTCGGCGACAAGCTGTAATCCGCAGGGCGGTTGCAGCCGTCCAATCCGAACCCCGGCACTGTTCATTGAACCATAAAGAGAGCCGTATCAACTCCGTTTGTGAGTAATGATACGGCTCTTTTATGTTTGCAAGCTACTGCATCAGGATATCCATTCCCGCTTCGCTCTCATTGTTCACTTGGCCCAGAACAGCTTTTCCGTATACGTGTCTGTACCGGCTACATCCTTATAGTACGGATTGTAGTTCACTTCCGTGCTGGGGTATCTCCAGCGGTTCGGCACATTGGGGATAGTACCCGACACTTCCGGGAACACCAGTCCCGAAGGATAGCCTGTGCGGCGGATGTCACTCCATGCCTCACGGCTGACGAGGAAACCGAAGTGCAGCCATTTCTGCGTGATGATGGCATCCAGTTTGTCCACGTATGCCGTACTGTTCCATTTGGCATTGGCAAAGTCTGCAATCTCTTCATCGGTAGGAGCGTCGTAACGGCGGCAATTCTCTCCCGAGCCTATCGAATCGTAATAGTAATACAGGGCGATGGATTGGCTGACAGCCGTCTTGAATTCCTCTTCCGCCTTCGCCATATCCTGCGCCACACCATACCCCATGGCATAGGCTTCCGCTTTCAGGAAATGTATCTCTGGCGAAGCCATTATCAGCATATCGAATTTATCGTTTTCCCAGAAAAAGCCTCTTTGGGTAATCTGCGAGAAACCTTTGTTGGCGGTGTTCACTTCGTCTTGTGCCTGAGCGCTGTAATACTCCGTCAGTTCGTCTGCTACCGTGAGGTCCGTACCCAGGTAACGGTGTTCGTCCATCTGTCCGGTTTCGCGGTTGGTGATGCTCACGGGATTGTAGTTCAGCAGGATGCGGGGGTCGTCTTCGCCTTTGACGTAGACGCCGCTTAGCGGATCGCTGCTGGTCATGTCATAGTTGCCGTGGCCCAGCATACGGTCTATGATGGCGCCCGAAGCAAGACGGTTCGTAACCCAGTCGCCCAATCCGTGGCCGGCGGTGAAGTTCAGCTGTCCGGACTTCTGGTTGACGATGAAGATGTTGTTTCCCTGCTCCTCTACGAGCGGATAGTCGGTGGGGTTTTCCAATATCTCCTTGATAACCGCACGTCCTTCCGCCTGCAAAGCTCCCTGCGTGGCTACACGCATGGCAAGGCGCAGGCGCAGGGAGTTTGCATAGCGTTCCCATTTTTCCATATCTCCCAGGTTGATGAAGTCCTGGGTACTGAAGTTTTTCGGTACGGCTGCCGAACGGAAACGCGGGGCGATGTCTTTCAGTTCGTCAAGGATTGTCTTATAAATATCTTCCGCCTTGTCGTAGGGAGCGTAAGAACCGTTTACGTCGTTGGTCAGCGGCAGGGTGCATGCTTTGAAGAAAGGCATGTCGCCGAAAATATCCACCGTTGCGGCAAAGAAGTCGTACAGTTGCACTTTGGCTGCCAGCATAAAGGCTTCGTCCTGTGCTTTCTGCGTATCGTTCTCTTCATTGTACAGCGATTCCATCTTGCGGTATTGCATCAGTGCCGAATACAGGTTGTCCCATTGCCCGTCTATGGCAGGCGCATATCCGGGGCTGTACATACCGCCCGAATAGCTGTAGCCGAAGGTCTGCGCGTACTTGCCCACAAACTGCGAGTCGAAGCCGAAGAAACGTCCGTACTCATATATGTCATAATCTTTCACTTTCTGGAAAACTCCCACCATGAGGTTGCTGATGGTAACCTGGTTAACCTTTGAGGGGTCTTCGTATTTGCTGTCGAAGTCGGAGTCCGTACAGCCGGAAGCTGTCATCAGCATGGCTCCCGCTATAACGAACGCTCCTATATTTATCTTTTTCATATCCATTGTCATTCACTCTAAAGTCTTATTTTTCAATTCTCTATTTCCTAAAAGCTTGCCCGCAGCGACACACCGAAATTACGTGTTGCCGTAGTGGAGCCGCCCACTACCGCCTGGCTTGCCCAGGATGTTCCTACGGAAGATTCCGCATCGTAATTCTTCAGTGCCTTGTAGAAGTAGAACAAGTTGCGTCCGAACACCGAAACGCTCAGCCGCGTCATGCCCAGTTTGGAAATCAGCTTTTCCGGAAACTGGTAGCCGATGGTCAGCTCGCGCAGCTTCACATAGCTGTTGTCGAATACCGAGTGGCGGTACGTAAGCTGTTCGGGCTGGGTACCCCAGTTGTAGGTCTGGTTGTAATAGTAGCCGGCAGGGATGATGCGCGTGTTCTTCTCGCCGGTGGAGGCCACTACGCCCGGCAGGATAACGCCGTCGTGATAAACGGTTTCTCCGTTAGGCCCTGCACCCAATGACGGGTCTACCTGCACGGGCACGCCGCTGGCGTTGTTGTTGCCCGGATAGTAGTAGGACAGGCCGCCGTGTTCCGTATCGCGGAATTGCAGCGACTCCGGTGTCAGACCCGATGCGGTGGAATACTGGTACATCTCGTTGATGACGTCGCCGCCTATGCGGAAGTCGATACTGAAATCCAGGAAGATGTTCTTGTAGGAGAACGAGCTGAACAGACCGCCTACGCCGTCGGGGTTGATGTTTCCTACTCTCTGCAGTTCGGTCTGGTTCATGTAAAGTCCCTTGTCCGATACGAGATACTCTCCGTTTTCGTTCATCTGGGGCACTTGCACGTAGATGTCACCCATGGGGCGTCCCTCTACGGCCTGTATCTTGGCTCCGCCACCGCCTATGTTGGATATTTCGAGGTACGGTACGCCGTCGGCGAGCTTCACGACCTTGTTGCGGTAGATGCCGTAGTTGGCCGTCAGGTCCCAGCGGAAATTCTTGGTCAGTACCGGGGTGGCGCTTACGGAGATGTCCCAGCCTTCGTTGGCCACCTCTCCCACGTTCATCAGCACGTACTTCACACCCGATGTGGAGGGTTGCGGCGTGGAGAGTATCTGGTCTTTCACGCGGTTGTTGTAGTAGGATACGTCGAAGCCCAGCCGGTTGTTGAGGAACTTGCTTTCAAAACCTATTTCGTATTCGTACTTCTTTTCGGGGCGGATATTGGCATTTCCCCACGAAGAAGGAACGTAGTTCCATGTGAAGCCGTTGTCCGAACCCTGCTCGTAGATGATGTTGGCGGCATACGTTTCCGGTGCGTTACCTACGACGCCGTAGGAGAGGCGGAGTTTGCCGTGATTCCACCATGCAGGCATGCGGAAGGCGTTCGAGAACAGGAAACTGAGGTTGGCGGAGGGGTAGAAGAAACTTTGGTCCTTCAGTGTGGACGAACGTTCCTGACGCCCGGTGAGTTCGAGGAACAGGTAGTTGTCCCAACCCAGGCTCAGCGTACCCATGTATCCCGTTTTCAGCAGTTCCATACGTTGCAGCGTGCTGCTGGCGGTGTAGCGGCTGGCGTTGAGGTCGAACCAGTTTTCCGTAACCAGACCGCCGTTGGTGGAGACGCGCATGTTGTTCATGTTTTCGTAACGTCCCGTCCAGCCCAGTGTGGCGGCAATGTCGAAACGGCGGATGTTGTAGTTGAAGTTCAGCATCACATCGCCGTACACGATGTCATAGCGTCGGTTGATGTTCTGGAAGCTGCCGCTGGGATCGTACAGGGAGTTGGGGCGTTCCGTCTCGTACTCCAGCGTCTGCTTGGTGTCCGTGATGTCGGTAGAGAGCTGGGCGCGCAGGCTCAGCCAGTTGGTTATCTGCCAGGTGGGGCGTATCATACCGATGAGGCGGTTCTCTGTCTCCTTGCTGTGGTGGTGATACATGTTCCAGAGCATATTCGATACGCCGTTCAGGTATCCCGGGTCGTATGCCCAGGCTTCGTCCGGTGTCAGTGTGGCATCGCCGCCTGCGTACGTGTTGCGGTAGCCCAGGCTGGTGACGTAGCTCTGTTTCAGATAGGGGATATCCATGAAGGAGGAGAACATATTGCTGAAACTGCCGTACAGGTTCAGCGATGTTTGCGGGCGGTCCTTTACATCCTGCACGATGTAGTTCAGCGAGTATTCTATGTTCAGCGTCCTTGCCGGTTTGTAAGAACCCGTCAGCTTGAAGTTATGTTTGGTGAAGCTGCCCGTCAGCGAGTTGGGCGTTTCACCCATGAAGGTGTAGGAGAAGCGGTTGCTGCTGGTCTCCGTACCCTGCGAGATGGCGAGGTTGTAGGTCTGGTTCCAGCCCGTGCGGAACAGCTCTTTCCACGGATTGTCCGTAGCCGGCAGGTAGGGGCGCATCTTGCCGTCCCAGTACAGCACGTCGCTGCCGTCGTACTTCGGACCGAAAGACATGGTCGTATTATACAGACTTCTGTAGCTTTCGCCGTTCATGGTGCGCTGGTAGAAACCGCCCGTTTGTTTTTCGTAATCGCTGTATTCCGTGTTGTAACGTCCCGGGCCGTATACGGTCTGTACTTTCGGCAGATAGGCGGGCAGGTTGGCGGTGACCTGTGCGGTGAAGTCCACCGTCAGTTTGCCGCTTTTGGCGCGTTTGCTGGTGATAACCACCGCGCCGTTTGCCGCTTCCGAACCGTAAAGTGCCGTGGCCGAAGCGCCTTTCAGCACACTTACGCTTTCAATATCTTCGGGGTTGATGTCCACCAGACCGTTGGAACGTATCTGCCCGTCGTTGCCGAATTCGGCAAAGTCGGTACTCTTGCCCGTTCCGCCGTTACGGATGGGCACGCCGTCCAGGATGATGAGCGGCTGGTTGTTTCCGGTGATGGACGTGAGTCCGCGTACATTGATAGACACGGCTCCGGCGGAACCGCCCTGCGTCTGCGTGATGCGGATGCCCGGCGCCTTACCGTACATGGCGGATGCAAAGTTGGTTGCTCCCGCCTTCACTATCTCGTCCGATTCGATAGTGCTCACCGCGTAACCCAGCCGTTTGGTATCCTTCTTGATACCCATGGCCGTGACAACCACCTCTTTCAACTGTTGCGAGTCCTCTCTCAGCGTTACCCTCAGGTCGCCCTGCTTCTTGCGTTTTGCCAGATGTATTTCGCGGGTGGCATAGCCCATATAGGCTATGGACAGCGTTGCATCGGCAGGTACGGTCAGTGTAAAGTTTCCGTCCACATCGGTAATGACACCGTTGTTGGTTCCTTTCTCTATGACGCTGGCGCCGATAAGCGGCTCTCCCGTCACATCCCTTACCATACCTTGGATTGTTTTGGTTTCCTGCGCACCGGCACTTCCTGCAAACAGAAGCGCCAATGTCACAATCATACTACCTAATACCTTTTGAAAATGCAGCTTCCTGTGCGAAGCCATACTCCGTTTTTTCTTGATAGACTTCATATTTCCACAATGATTATTTCCTTGTACAATTAAATCTGTTGGATTTTATTTGTATTTGTTATAAGCAAGCAGTATGCCAAAAAAGATACGTAGACTATGCAAAGTATTTATGCCTATGATATTCAGTTCATTGTTTTTTTATAAATACTTATAATATGTGTATGCAGGTTGTGGAATGTTGTGGAAAAAATCCACACTTGCAGGTTGCCATTCCACACTTGTGGCGTTTGCATCTTATTCCGGCGGTTTTCCGGCGGATTATACTTTGTGCCTGCATCCGGAAGACCGTGTGGAAAATAGGATTATACCGCGTGTGAGCGGGGCAATCTCCCGGGTATAATGTGCCAATGCCTGGTGGAAAACTTCCCGATGCACCTTGTAAAATGTGCTTGTCCCTTATGTATTTCTTCGTTTTCCGGTTGCGGGCTGTCCGGCCCGCAGCTGGCAACCGTACAGCCCGCAATTGGCAACCGCACGGCCCGCAGTTGGAAAACGGGGTTTTAGTAGATGCGCAACGGGGTTTTATACAGTGTATTGTCACCTTTATGCTGAGGCATATCGGTATTTTGCCTCTGCCTTTGGAGAGCTGATGCCGCTTGTTTCTTTATGGCCAATCGGGATATAAAAAGCCCCCTTCACCCGCTGTCCCTTATGGATAAAGGGATGTGGAGGGTGAAGGGGGAATGTGTGTAAACTGAATTCCTGTTCCGTGGAGGTTATTTCACTTCCCAGGTATCATTGGTCATCAGCAGTTCCTCAAAGTTGTGGTACTTTTTCTTGGCGGATACCTCTTCGATTTGTGCATGTACGGCATCATCGTAGGTGGGAGCTTCCACATCGCGGATTACACCGAGGGCAATCGGGAAGTCAGGGCCTTCCATCAGGGCAAGTTTCAGTTGCAGGGTGTTGTCCTCGCAATGGGCGTCATGGATAAGAATATCCTTTTCCGTAATGCCGTTCTCGCCGAGCTTCACCACTTTCAGCCCGAAGCCTTCCTGCATCAGTCCGTATTCGTTGTTCTCGCCGAAGAGCATGGGCTTGCCGTGTTCCAGATAGATGGCGTGTTTGGCGCGGTCTTCTTTCTTGGCAACGGCATCGTGCGTGCCGTTATTGAAGATGACGCAGTTCTGGAGAATCTCGCAGACGCTGGCTCCTTTGTGGTTGTAGGCGGCTTTCAGGATTTCCACCGTTCCGGCTGCATCCGTGGCAACGGCGCGTGCAAAGAAGTGGCCGCGTGCACCGAAGCAGAGTTCTGCCGGATGGAACGGGTCTTCTACCGTACCGTAAGGAGATGATTTGCTGACGAAACCGCGGGGAGACGTCGGGGAGTATTGTCCTTTCGTCAGGCCGTAGATACGGTTGTTCAGCAGAATCATGTTCAGGTTGATGTTGCGGCGGTTGGCATGGATGAAGTGGTTGCCGCCGATGGCGAGTCCGTCGCCGTCGCCGCTCACCTGCCATACGGTGAGTTCCGGATTGGCAACCTTGCAACCGGTGGCAATGGCAGCGGCACGTCCGTGAATGGTGTTCATGCCGTAGGTATTCATATAGTGGGGCAGACGGCTGGAACAGCCGATACCTGAGATTACTGCTGTTTTGTAAGGCGGAACGCCGATTTCGGCCATAGCCTTATGCAGGGACGCGAGGAAAAAATGGTCACCGCAACCCGGACACCAGCGGGGTTGCCCTTTCTTGAAGTCTTTTGCTGTATATTCGCACATAGTTCTTTTCTTTTTTAGTTCTTGATAATCTCCTCAAATGCTTGTACTAACTCGTTCACCAGGAAGGGCTGGCCTTTCACCTGATTGAACTGGTAGGGAACGAAACCGTCTACTTTCATGCGCAGGTATCCGGCAAACTGTCCCATGTTCTGCTCGGCCACCACTACTTTCTTGTAGCGCTTCATCACCTCTGCCGTATTCTTGGGCAGCGGATTGATGAACTTGAAGTGGGCGAGGGCCACTTTCTTGCCTGTGGCGCGGAGCTCGTCCATAGCGGCGTGCAGATGGCCGTAAGTGCCGCCGAAGCCGACAATCAGCAGTTCGGCATCGTCCTTGTCGCCTTCCACTTCTACATCGGGCACTTCGATTTTGGCAATCTTTTCGGCACGCAGGCGGGTCATCAGGTCGTGGTTCTCAGGGTCGGTAGAGATGGCGCCTGTCTTGTTGTCTTTCTCCAATCCGCCGAGGATGTGGGTGAAGCCCTCTGTTCCGGGGATGGCCCAATAGCGGCTGCCGGTCTTTTCATCGCGCTGGTAGGGTGTCCATGAACCCTGCATTTCGGGGCGTACATAAGGCGGAACGATAGCGGGATAATCGGCGAGCTTGGGCAGTTTCCACGCTGCCGAGCCGTTGGCAACGAAAGCATCGGTAAGCAGTACGACGGGGGTCATGTGCTCCAATGCTATCTTGGATGCCATATAGGCGCATTCAAAGCAGTCTGTCGGTGAGGTGGCGGCAAGTACGGGCATGGGGCTTTCGCCGTTGCGGCCGAAGAGTACCTGCAGCAAGTCGGTCTGCTCGGACTTGGTGGGCAGACCTGTTGCAGGACCGCCGCGCTGTACATCGAGCACCACCAGCGGCAGTTCCATAATGACAGCCAGGTTCATGGCTTCCGATTTCAGGCAGATACCCGGTCCGGAGGTGGAGGTAACCGCCAATGCTCCGGCAAAGGATGCTCCGACAGCGGAGGCGCAACCGGAAATCTCGTCTTCGCACTGTACGGTCATTACGCCCAGTGACTTGTGCTTGGAAAGTTCGTGCAGCACATCGGTTGCGGGGGTGATGGGGTAAGAACCCAGGTAAAGCTTCAGGCCTGCTTTCTCGGCAGCGGCTATGAAGCCGTAGGCCGTGGCCTTGTTGCCCGTAATGTCCATATAGCGTCCGGGAGTCTTTACTTTGCTTTCAATCTTGTAAGTGTGAGAGGCGGATGCGTGGGTGTTGTGCCCGTAGTCGTATCCGGCGCGGATAACCTTGATATTGGCTTCTGCAATTTCAGGTTTCTTGGCGAATTTCTCGCGGATAAACTCTTCGGCTATCGTCAGGTCGCGACTGAACAGCCAACATACCAGTCCCACTGCAAACATGTTGCGGCACTTCAGCATGGATTTGTTGTCCATACCCGTGTCGGCAAGGCAGTCTTTCACCATTTGGGAGATAGGAGCGGCAATGATATCCTGTTTGATGCCCATTTCTTCAATGGGGTTGTCCGTCTTGAAAGCGGCCTTTTCCAAATCCGATTTCTGGAATGCGTCCGTATCGATGATAATACATGCGGTAGATTTGGCAAACTTATACTGTGTTTTTAACGCAGCGGCATTCATCGCTACCAGTACATCGCATTTATCACCCGGGGTATAGACTTTGTTTGCACCGATATGTACCTGAAAACCGGATACGCCCGTCAGTGAGCCTTGCGGGGCGCGGATGTCTGCCGGATAATCGGGGAATGTACTGATGTCATTACCTACCGTAGCCGAAACTGTTGAAAAGATGTTGCCGGCGAGCTGCATACCGTCGCCGGAGTCTCCGGAGAAGCGGACTACCACTTGCTCCAGTTCTTTGACCATCATGTCGTTTGCCATAACTTACGAATTATTATATGTATTATATAAGGAAACTTATACTTATTTTGTTCAAAGACAAATTTCGTAAAGTTAATCGGATTAACAAAACTTTTTTCGGAAAATCAGCAGAATACATTATCTTTGTACCCGCATTCCATTGCTATATGCAGAATGTATGCAAAAAGGCTCTGTAGTTCAACGGATAGAATAGAAGTTTCCTAAACGTATGTTCTTCCAAACAAGGGCAAAGGTAGTAAAATTTAGATTTATAGTAAATAAGAAAAGGAAGTTATAACGATAACTATTACATAAGGCTCTGTAGTTCAACGGATAGAACAAGAATTTCCTAAATTTTAGATAGGGGTTCGATTCCCCTCGGAGCTACTTTTCAAGTCCATTCCATTACGGGGTGGACTTCTTTTTTACAGCATTTACAGCAAAAAAGAGGTATATTTGCGGACAAAAGTTCTACTATAGTTCTACAAAGATTATGGCTACATTCAAAGCAGAGGTGTACGCTCACCAAAAGAGGGCTGACGGCACATATAATATAAAGATAAGGGTTATACACCAAAAGAGGAAAAAGTACATCCCGACCACTTACTACGTGACAAAGGATGATTTGACACGCACGACTTTCAAGCTGAAAAACCAAAAGTACATAGATGCCACCGATGATATGATAAAGAAATACCGTTCCATTTGTGACCGCATGGGGGAACGGCTTAAATCCATGACCGTTGAGCAGGTGGTAGATGCAATCACTAACGACAATGGGGAACACTTCGATTTGGATATAGTGGCTTATGCCCGTCAATACATATTGCACTTAAAGGAAACCGGGCATACAGGCAATGCGCTTTCTTACCAAGTAGCCATTAATAACCTTGTACGCTTTGTTGGCAGGGATAGCGTGAGCATAAAAGAAATCACGGTTAAGTTTATCAATGATTGGATAAAGTGGATAAAGGAGAATCCGGCACGTTCCAACCCCGAAGCCAATCACGGAGAAAGGGCACAGAGCCTATATATATCCCAGCTAAGAGCCATACACAACCGGGCAAAGAAAGAGTTTAACGATGAGGATGCCGGGCTGATACGCATTCCCTATTCTCCTTTTAAGAGGGTGGAAATTCCCAAAGTTCCAGTTACAAGGAAAAGGGCTATTTCTACGGATTTACTTCGTAAATTTTCGGAGTTGCCTTATTCTTTGATTATGCAACCGGGGACAAACAGGTACAATCTCGCAAAGGATGTCTTTCTTTTGAGCTTCTGCCTAATTGGAATGAATGCGGTAGATTTGTACACTTGTACGGATTTGAAGAAAGGACGGATTATATACCAACGGACAAAAACCAAGAATCGGAGAGCCGACAAAGCGGAAATGTCTGTGAGGATAGAGCCGGAGCTAAAAGCCCTTATGAAAAAATATAAAGACCAGACCGGGCAAAGGGTCTTTAATTTCTACAAGTTGTATTCAAGCGTGGATAGCTTTACGGCTGCAATTAACAAGGGCTTGAAAAAGATTGGTGATGATTTGGGGATAGATGATTTGGAATTTTACGCAGCACGCCATACATGGGCAACCATTGCAAGCAATGAAGCCGGAGTAGATAAGTACACCGTTCACACAGCCCTTAACCACGTGGACGAAAATATGAGGGTGACGGATATTTATATTGCGAAATCATGGGACAGCATAGATGCTGCCAATCGTAAGGTATTGGATTATGTCAAGCTATCTTTGGATGATGTAACAGAAAAGAAGTATATACCCAAAAATAAGCGTGTTTTGCCTAAGCAAAATTTGTAAGCCGTTATAGTTCAGCAATTTACAAGCCTATTTTTGCTTAGGCAAAATTTTAATAGGTGTTTATCTATCCTCTAAATCTGTATTGTCTTTGATAATCAGATAGTTACAAATTTTGCCTAAGCAAATTGCCTAAGCAAAATGATTTTGCCTAAGCAAAAATTATAATACACTGATAGTCAGTAAAATAGTTGTTTTTAAGCCTAAAAATAGCGTTTTGCCTAAGCAAAATTTGCAAATAATTGAAATACAGAGTATTACAAGCGTTATTTTGCCTAAGCAAAAATATAGCCTTTTTGCGTTTGCCTAAGCAAAATTTGTAAGCCGTTATAGTTCAGTAATTTACAAGCCTATTTTTGCTTAGGCAAAATTTTACGCAAGTTACAAAGGATAATATATATACTATATATAATATTATATAGTTAATTAAGAGTAAATATATGAAATAGGGGTGTGGGGGAAGAACAAAAAAAGGCACTTATGGAAGTGCCGTAATTTTACTTTGGTAGATTCTATTTTGTTTCTACGCTAATTATGTCCGATATATCTTTGTTGAAATGATAAGTGCAATTAGTAATTGCATATCCCCCATAGGAGTTTTTGGCTCTATATCTATGGGAAATCTCCCAAGCTAAAGTATCGTATGGATTTATACCCTTGTTTTCAAACATAGCTTTGATTTGTTCTAATTTTGAGTTAATGCTATCTGTTGGGAACTCTCCATCCGTTGCTCTTTTAACGGTTTCCACTAATGCTTTAGACATAGGTGTGACTATTCCTATTTTCCCCATATCCATACACTCATAACTATCAGGGTCTTTTAAATTATTCTCCAAATACCTATTTATTAGTTTCTCAGCTTTACGTTGCGGAGTGTCGCTATTACATCCTGTTATCAAAGCTATCAGGCAAAGCATTAGCAAAGTTTTCATAAGTGTGTATTTAACAGTTGTACTTAGCAAGCTACTGTAATACACACGAAAGCGTGGGATTATTCCGAGGATTAAGAGGTACGACCAAGCACCTAACAGCCCATACAAGAGTAATGCCCACGCAAAGCGCAGGCATTAGCAAATTGTCTGAGGGCTGTTTCTGAAATTTGGTCGTTTTCTTAATCCCTACAACAATAGCCAATGCTATTTAGTGATATTTTAATTCAGCAGCAAATATAGTGTATTATTTGTTATAAAAATAGTCTTGCAGTGTTATATTTATAATGACGTATCAAAAATATATAGGTTTTTGTTTCCAAATAAGCGGGGATTTTGTACCTTTGTAGAAAATAGTAGTTTATATGGGTAATTGGAGCGTACAACAAGAAGCTAAGAAAGAAGTCAAGGAGAAAGATAAAGTGAGGCGTGAAAAACTTGCTGGATTCTTTTTTAACTTGGCGCAACTCACATTTGCGGGTTTGGTTCTTGGTGGAATAACTCCGATATATGCCAATGTGGAAGCTGGTATAAACTGGTATGTTTTGACAGCAGGGAGTGTTTGGACTATAATGCTTGCTAAAGTAGGAAATACAATTTTAAAATAATAGATATGGAAATGTTAGGAGCTATCTTTACCGTTGGAATAGTTGTGACGGGTGCATTTATGATTTGGCTAAGAACAAAATCTGGCAAGAAATGGCTTGCTAATTTGTGATATGGAATATTTGTAAGAAATAGCCCCATGCAGACTAATAATGTTTGCATGGGGCTATTTTTGTTCTTCAAACATTCTTCCAAATCCAGTAAGCAGCCATTTGGCACTTACCCCATACTCCTTAACCATAGGATACAACCAAGATAATTGAAACCATCCACGCTCCAAGTCTTTTCTTTGCGCAATAAAATTTCTTCTATCTATGTTGTTGAGCCTACAGTATGTATTTACTCCTCTTATTTTCTTCATGGCTATAATGGCATCCAGCGCACTATAGAACCTTTCCATTATTTGCTTGCTTATAACGGTATTCATTGCGATATATGGCTCTTCAAGTTCTCTATATCGGATTTTAGCAACTCCAATTCACCTGTAGGCTCATTGGTTATTATAGCCGTAGTAATAGCGTTGGATATTTCCCTTTGCGCATCTAATACCCTATCAGGGTTTACCCGGTTAATTAAAAGGACTTCTTTGTAGAGGTCTATAACCATTCTATAATACTTTTCCATATCAATACTTCCTTTGCTTTAAACCAAACACTATACGGCATTGGCACATTCGACAGGATTCTCCGTTTGGGCACTTCCCTTTTTAAGTTCCTCTATTTCGTTTTGCAATCTGCCTATCAATCTATTCAACCGTTCTATTTCCTTATCTTTTTCTACTAACATTCCATAAGGTGCAATCAGCTTGTCATTCATCATCTTTACGACTTGTCTTGAAAAAGCGTCAGCACCAGCAAACATGAAATCTTCGGGAGTGACTTCTTTTAATACCGTATTTTGTTTTGGTGATATATCCGAATAATATTTTGAAATATCACCGAATTTAGACTGCAATATATCCAATTTCTCTTTTGAAATAGGTTTTATTCCGTTTTCTATATTTGAAATATAGTTTTGTTTACACATTAATATCTCTGCCAACTCCTTTTGAGTAAGTTTTCTATCAAGCCTAAACCTCTTTAAATCAAATCGTTGCATATAAATAGAATATTTTTAATAGAAAATATATCCAAAAAGCTTTGTTATATTCGGATATATAGCCTATATTTGTTGCGTAATTAAATAAATGACATTACAAATATAGCCAAAAAGCGTGTTTGTAGAACATATAAATTAGAGAAAATGAAAAAAGTAACCCAAAAAGACTATCAGTCTTTTATTCAGATTTACAAAGGATTGCCTGAAAGGAGTGCTGTAAAAGCTCCAAAAACTGAGTTCGTGGAGGAAATAGCGGCTCTGTGTATGTGTAGTACCAAGACGGTACGAATGTGGATTCATGGCGTACAAAAGCCGGATGCCCTCAAACAAAAGATGATTAGTGATAAACTGGGCGTTCCAGCCGATATTTTATTTCCTGTTACAGAATGAAAGCTATAGAGTTCTACACAACCCCGGAGGGTGAAGTTACTATGCGCCCTATCGGAGAAGCCGAAAGGCAGTTGAAAGAAACTGATACCGACTTTATCCAAGCTTTCTTGGCTATACTGAGGGAGTTTTATCCCGAAGCATACGATGCGCTTATGGATATATACTCTAAAAATTCAAACAACAAGAGGTATCGGGATTTCATAGCGGTGCGTAGATTCATTAAATGCAACTTCGGTCTGTATGACAACATGATTGATGTAGATGAGAATTGGAACTTTAATTTTGAGTTTGTAGGTTGTCCATTACGTGGAGAATGCAAACATGATAAAGTTATTTGCGCTCCTAAATTCAACTCTAAGTTGTCCGATAGGCAAATAGAAGTTATGCGAATGCTCTATGATGGGAAAAACGATTCAGAAATAGCCGAAAAGCTGTTTATCTCTTTAAATACCGTGAACAACCATAGAAAAAACAGTTTCCGAAAGGTTGGAGTACATTCAATGGCTGAATTTATGCGGTATGCTATGACTAACAATCTTTTCAAATAACAAATGCAACACCGATGAAAGGAGAAACTTTAGCAAACCTTATCCAATGTGGCGTTACGCTACTTCTTGGCATTATTGCCCTTGCTGGGGCATTGTTCTGTAATGCCTCATTTCACTTCTTTACCGCTATGGCTTGTTTTTGGCTGGCATGGGTTTTCTATACCGACAATGAGTATGGGATAGTAAGTGTTAGAGAATATTTTAAGAACCGCTACAAAAAGGACTGACTTATGGCAATTCAGATGGAACTATACGAGTTAAAGAATCTCTGTATGGAAATGGCTTCTTTGGGTGCTGCCAACTATGTAAAACAGACTATCCCGGCAAAAGACCTCATTTCACAACGTGAAGCATACAGATTGTTTCAAGAGTGCCGGGTGAAACGCTGGCAAAAAGACGGCAGAGTTTCTACTATCCGTGGCGGTAGCTCTATACATTCCAAAGTATTGTATTCACGTGCCGAACTTATGGCAGTGGATAAATCAGAGAAAATCAACTCTATAATTAATAAGTGATATGCGAACAATCAAATTAAAATCATTATCCCTTGTGAATTTTAAGGGAATCAGAAGCCTAAATATCGGTTTCTCCGATGCGGAAACGCTGGTTGCTGGAGAAAATGGTACGGGCAAAACAACTGTGTTCGATTCATTCCTTTGGCTTCTTTTTGGAAAAGACAGTACGGGACGGTCGGATAGTAATTTCAACATTAAAACGTTGGATTCGGACGGCAAGCCTATTTTGCACCTTGAACACTCCGTTACTGGTGTACTATCAGTGGATGGCAAGACGGTAACACTGCAACGCTGCTATGTGGAAAACTGGGTCAAGCCACGTGGAACTACGGAAGAAAGCCTAAAGAATCATGCAACAGAGTTCTATTTGAACGGTGTTAAGTTGGCTACCAAAAAGGAGTATGATAGTGAAGTAGCTGCCATCATCCCGGAAGATGTTTTCCGAATGATAACCAACCCTTTCTACTTTACATCAATGAAGCCGGAAGCGCAAAAAGAAATCCTTTTGGATATGGTAGGAACGCTTACCGACCAAGACGTAGCGCAGACCAAGCCCGAATATTTGGAGTTGCTGGCTCAGTTGTCCGGCAGGAGCATCGCCCAATACGCCAAAGAGGTAGCCGCCAAGAAAAAGGCTTGCAAAGATGAATTGTCAGTTATTCCCTCTCAGATAGAAACGGCTCGTAAACTTATGCCGGAGGAAGAGGATTGGGTAGCCATTGATAGTGAGATTGAGGATAAAAATGCCCGTATTCAGCAGATAGAGGAACAAATTGCCGACAAATCAAAGCTGAATGAGCAGGAATATCAACGTAAGGCTTTTATCCAAAAGCAAATAGGTGAAAAACGCCTACAACTCAATAGTAGAATGAATGAAATCGCTACAGAAGCTAACAAAGGGCGCAATGAGGCATCTTTGAAGCTGAACGAATTGGAATATTCGTTGCGTACTGAAAAAGCCTCTTTAGACAGAAAAAGGCAATCGGTTGCGGATATGGATATTGAGATAGAAAAGCTTAATACCAAATTGTCCGCATTGCGTGGTGAATTTTCATTTATCAGCAAGGAGGAACTTACCTATAATGAGGGTGAATTTATTTGCCCCACTTGCAAACGTCCTTTGGAAATTGAGGATATAGAAGCCAAGCAGCGTGAAATGCAAGCCAACTTTAACGCTAATAAGGCGGCACGTCTGAAAGCGAATAAAGAGGCTGGCATGGCTAAAAAGCAACGGCTTGAAGAAATGCAAGGGCTTAAAGACCGTACCAATGCCGAAATCGAGGAGCTGGAACAAAAGATAGAGAGTATCAATGCCGATATTCAACAAGCAAAGGCTTCTATCCCCGAGGCGCAAAACGTGGAAGCAATGATAGCATCCGACCGAACTTGCATTGACATCAAGAACGAGATTGTCGAACTTGAAAATCAGCTCAAAGTGGATGCAAAGATTGTGGACGTGTCGGAACTGCAATCGGAGAAAAGAACTTTGAATGAAGCCGTGCAAGGCTTATACAAGCGTTTGGCAAACCGTGAACAAATCGGCAGGGCTGAAAAGGAAATCGCTTCTTTGGAAGAAAAGCGCATTGCCAACAATCAAAAGTTGGCAGACCTTGAAAAATGGGAGTTTACGGCACTCCAATTCCAAAAGGATAAGGATGCGGAGCTGTTGAAACGCATTAACGGAATGTTCAGATATGTATCATTCTCCTTTGTGAACGAACAACTGAACGGAGGCGAAAAACTGACGTGTGTATGCACCGTGAACGGTACACCTTTCCTTGACGTGAACAATGCCGGACAAATCAATGCCGGAATAGATATAATCAATGCCATTTGCACGGCAAAGGGGGTATCTGCACCGATTTTCGTTGATAATGCGGAAAGCGTGAATCAAATAATCCCATCACTCAGTCAGATTATCCGGCTGGTGGTAACTACGGACAAAGAACTAACCATTAAATAATTGCGATTATGACACAGCAAGCGACTACAACCATACAACAGGCTGCAAATGGTGGGCAGGTAGCTACTCAAAGAAAGCCTGTAGATATTCTTAAAAGCATGATGAATGCCGAAAGCGTACAAGAACAATTCAAAAATGCGCTTGGTAAAAATTCGGCAACATTCGTAGCCTCTGTAATTGACCTATACAACGGAGATAGCAATCTGCAACTCTGTAATCCTAAACAGGTGGTAATGGAAGCACTCAAAGCTGCCACGTTACATTTGCCAATAAACAAGGCTTTGGGCTATGCTTTCATTATCCCGTTCAAAAACTCCAAAAAGGATGAAAAGGGCAACTGGATTAAAGTGTATGAGCCGACTTTTCAAATGGGCTATAAGGGTTATATTCAGCTTGCCATGCGCACGGGACAATACCGTACCATCAATGCGGATGTGGTGTATGATGGTGAGTTGCGCAAGGTAAACAAACTGACCGGGGAAATAGCCTTTGACGGTGAAAGGAAAAGCGATAAGGTGATAGGCTATTTCTGTTACTTTGAACTTATGAACGGCTTTAGCAAGACTTTGTACATGACAGTGGAGCAAATGGCAAACCATGCAAAGCGATACAGTAAAGCCATCACAAGCGATAAGGATGTAACGGTTGAAAAGTTGCTGAATTTGGCTAATTTGCCCGTTTCTCCCGATAGCAACAAGGTTGGTTGGATGGGTAACTTTCACGGAATGGCACAAAAAACCGTTATCCGTAATTTACTGAGTAAATACGGCTATTTGTCCGTAGAAATGCAAAATGCCATCACCAATGACTACGAGGGTGACGAAACTTCACAGCGTGAAATATTGACCGACAATTACGCAAACAAACAGTTGATTGATGCGGAAGATGTGAGCTTTGAAAGCGTGTCAAGCGAGCAACAAGCGGAAACTATTGACCCCGGATATTGATAGCGTATGAAACTGATAGTTCTTGGTTCAAGTAGTAGTGGCAACTGTTACATTTTGGATAACGGTAATGAAGCTCTGATTATAGAGGCTGGAATCCGTTTCCAAGAAGTCAAGAAAGCGTTGGATTTCAATCTGAGAAAGGTTGTAGGGTGTGTGGTAACGCACGCCCACAACGACCACGCCAAATATATTAAGGCAATGGTGGATAGTGGATTTCACACGTTGGCATTACGGGAGGTATGGACTGCAAAGGGCGTTTGGGATTCCCGTTCTTTGGTGGTTAAAGAGGGCAAAGGCTATAAGATGGGTAATTTTAAGGTACTTCCTTTTCCTGCTTGCCATGATGTGCCATGTGTCGGCTATCTGATAGACCATCCCGATATGGGAAAGATGGTATTTCTTACCGATAGCTGTATGTGCGAATATCAGTTCAAGGGGCTTAACCATGTGCTGATAGAGTGCAATTACTCTGATAAGAAGCTCATCGAGGCGATTACAGCCGGGCGCACGTTGCCCTCACAGCGTGAACGTCTGCTTACCTCACACATGGAGCTTACTACGTGCAAGGGTTTTTTGGAAGCAAACGACTTATCCCATGTTTCGGAAATCGTGCTTTTACACCTTTCCGAGAATAATAGCGATGAGCCTTATTTCATATCGGAAGTGGAAAGGCATACGGGGAAAGTGGTTTATGCGGCAAAGCCGGGTTTAACGATTGATTTAGATAGAACATAAGGATATGGCTAAACTCCAAGTAGAAAAGAGAAACGGGTTATTTGATTTGAAGCCTCTGTACGAATGGATGCGTAACGCTTTGGATGGTATCTATAGGATAGAGGTTAAGAAAGTCAGAAAACCACGTTCTTTAGACCAAAACGGGTGGTTGTTCGGGTGTATTTACCCTATCCTTTTAGATGCTCTTTTGGAAGCTGGTTGGGAGTTCGTTTCAGTGGAACAAGTGCATGAGTTTTTTAAGGCTCAAATGACGGCTGACAAAGTGGTAAACAAGCACACGGGGGAGATTGTAGAGTTCCCATGTTCTACAGCCACTATGGACACGGTGACATTTTCCACCTATTGCGAAAAACTGAGGGAGTACGCCAAAGAGTTTCTGAATGTGGATATTCCCGACCCGGATAAATATTGGAGAAGCCATGAAAAGAATACCTAACAGCGTGGTATCTGAGCTGATACGCTTAGTGCCCATTTTGATAGCAAATATTCCACCCGGACAAAGTACGAGAGTGGATAACGCAATAAGATTAACAAAGAAGATTATCAACAAATTAAAAACATTGAAAGATGAAAGTAGAAATTGAAGAAAGCAAGTTGCAAACAGCTTATGCAAATGCTTGTGATGGAGTTAAGGATTTTATGGAAAGCCTGTTTGGAAAGAAGGTGTTTGAGGCTGCAAAGCCCACGTTGGACGATTACAAGACTATCCGCACGTATGAGGATGCTTGTAAGGCACTTGGTGAGCCTATTTTTGAAGACCCTAATAATTTGCCCAATCATATCATAGCCCTTATGAAGTTGGAAACTATTAGCCGGGCTTTGTGGGGTAGAAATTTCCAACCAAAGCCGGATGGAGAGGGAAGCAAAGTGTATTGGTATCCGTGGTTTGCCTTATGGACTAAAAAAGAGGTTGAGGATATGAATCCCGAACAAAGAGGTGCCCTTTTGTCTGCTCTTGCGTGGTGGTGCGGATGCGGGTTTCGGTTTTCTGTTTGCGACTTATCGTTCCTCGAATGCGGGTGCGTACATTGGGTTCCGCTTGTGCCAAGAAACGGAAGAAAAGGCAAAGTATTTCGGGCAGCAATTCATTGAACTTTGGGCTGAATATTTGAAATTCAACTTTACCGTTGGAAATCGTTTGAAATAAAAGTGTGTTTATTAAACATATTATTAACTAAAAACAAGGTGAAATGAAAGACATCATGTTAGCCGACATCCCGGTGGAACAAAGGGCACAGATTCTACGTGATAGCTGCGACCAAATTGTAGAGCGTAGCTATACACGCAAATTCGACCAAGAAGAAATCAACGAAAGGAGGGCAGACCTCGCTAACGTGGCGATTCAAAAGGCAGATTTGGAACAATCATTAGCGGAAATCAGAGCCGATTACAAAGGCAAAATCAAGCCTTTGGAGGAACGCATAGTTAAACTTCGTGATGAACTGAAAGCCGGGGGCGATTGGATTAAGGGCGAATGTTACAAGTTCGTTGATGAGGAAGAGAAGATGGTAGGCTTCTATTCCCCGGAGGGTTACTTGCTGGAACAAAGAACCATGACACAAGAAGAAAGACAGCGTAACGTATTCCGTGCTATCCGTGGCAATGCTATGGATAAGACAGGTACGGACGATTAAGTATTAACATCAAAAACATTAGTAAAATGGAAAATCAAGAAAAGGATTAACCGTGAACATCGGTGAGTACAAGGGTGAAAAACCTATCGAAGTAGTGTACAGAATTGGTAATGCTCCTAAAGCATTGGACGAATTGCCCATTAAGCAACCGGAAAGTATTTCTGTATCAGGTGTTATCAGAACTCCGTTAGATTGGTTGGAAAAGCGTATTGACACCATCGACCAAAAGCGTGCGAATATTAAGGTAAACCGTGAGAAAATGAGTATCACGCTTACCGTGAATGAGGATGATTATTACACCAAAAACACCTTTGTAGGTACGGTGGAATTATCGGAAGTCTTTTCAAAGTTCGGTATCAATGACGGAGAATGTGGCTGGATTCCGGCTAAACTGGGGCAGTTCCTGCGTTTGAATCGTGGCGTATTCATGCAAAAAGAGGATTGTATGAAGCTCGTTTCGGTATTAAAGAACTTCACGGCTAACGCCAAGACTGAAATTCAGAAACAGCGTGACCCGTCCGGCTCTATGGCTGAGGTGTACCGTTCACAAGTAGAAAGTAATTTGCCCAAGAGTTTCACGATTAACATCGCCATTTTCAAGGGAACTGCAAAAACACCTATTGAAGTTGAGTTCGACCACTATCTTTCTAATGGTGATGTGTTGTTGCAACTTGTTTCGCCCGGTGCTAACGAACTGGCAGAGGACTATAGAGATAAGTGTATTGACGAGGTGTTAGACGGCATTCGTGCCATTGCCCCGGACATTGCTATTCTTGAAATCTAAATACTATATCGTGGGGGAGAAATCCCCCACTTATAACAGCTCATAATATGGCTAATAAAAAAATCATACCGCCTATGCCTTTCGATGCCACCGCTTGGTTATCCAACAATGCGGCTATGAGGTTGTCATTTGCTTGTAAGGGCTTGTGGCTGGATATGCTTTGCTGTATGTGGGTGAGTATAGAGCGTGGGGTTATGATGAAACCTATTGGCGGTGCGTACACGGTTGATGAATTAGAAGCCCTCTACGGAAGTGGAACAAAGGAGCTGATAGAATCATTGATTAACGCTGAATTATTGTCTGTAAGGAATGATGGGGCTTTGTACAACACTGATATGGTTAAGATGGAATCAATACGGGTAAAACGGTCTGAGGCTGGGAAAAAAGGTGGTGTAACTATGGGTAAACGGATATTAGCCAAAGTTGATGCGCTTGTGGAAACGCCACCGACAGAAATGCCACATACACCTTCCCCAACGGCTGAAACGCAACACGGGGCGCAAGCAGACCTATTTCCCGATGATTTGCCGGAGAATCCACCGCCACTGACTGATGAACAACAGCGGAAGATTGCAAAAGCCAAGAAGTACAATTATGCTGATTACGTTACTTTGACACGTGATGAATACGCAAAATTATGTACCGAATATGGCGAAGAAGCCGCTAAAGCGATGATTGATATTCTCAACAATTACAAAGGTTCTAAGGGTAAGAAGTATAAATCCGATTACCTGACTATTAGGGGCTGGGTAAAAGATAAGTATTACGAAAATATGAATAGATATGGACAACAAACTGGTACAACGGCTGCAACAGATATTGGCAAACCAAGCGCAAAGAGGACTTTTAGGGACACGCTTTAAGATTGAGAAGTTTCCCGAACAGGACATAGCGGAAATGCTAAGGATGTGTTATCAGTCAGAAGTTGAGCGCAGAAACATGAAGTATGTTTCGGATGAAGCCACGTTGGAAAAGATAGGCAAAGCGGCTAAGTTCCTTTGCGGAAACGGAAAGTTCGGCTTGCTTCTGTATGGTACGGTAGGAAGTGGTAAAACCACGCTTGCAAAGGCGATATGCAACATTATAGGTATCTTGTACAATAGTGATTTATCTTCCGAAAGAAAGGGAGTGTACCGCATATCAGCTTTGAACCTTGCCAAGTCAATAGCCGATGACCCGACTTATTTCAACAAGCTAAAGAATCAAGAACTTTTGTTTATTGATGATGTGGGCACTGAACCAGCAAGCGTGAAAAGTTGGGGCAACGAGTTTTCCCCGGTTACTGAATTAATCTATGCCCGATATGACAGGCAGCTATTCACTATAGCCACTTCCAATTTGGCAGATGAGGAATTTGGCGACAGGTACGGAGAGCGTATTGCTGATAGAATGGAAGAAATGTTTGAACGGCTGCACTACAGCCAAAAAAGCTATCGAAAATGAGATTTGCGCTCAGAAACAAAACAAAGCTCATTAATGCTTTCGGTGAAGCGTATTACAACGAACTTATTGCAAGCATTAATAGCTTTCAATCTAACTACACGCCCGATTGCCATTATTGGAACGAGGCGATACAAAAAGAAATGCTGGATATGCCAAGTAGTACCCACCCGGATAAGACATTTTCGTTTGCCATTGTGAGCGAAATGTGGGATGTGATAACGCTTGCTTATTATTCAGAAAGTAATACACCAAGTAAATAATAAAGCTATGCAACACCAAAAATCAGAAAAGAAAAAAGTGGTTGTGACCTTATGCCGTGTATTCCCAGTTACACATTCTTTGGCTGGAAAGCCTACAGAGTTTGAGGGCAAACTAAAAGAGCATAAGAAGATACATACTATACGCTACAATAAGAATGGCGTGTGGGATAAGAGATATAAAGATATTGCATCCGGCAAAAAATATCTTTCAGTGCGTGAATGGACGGGCAGACCGTACAACTCTGAGCAGAGAGAGTTTGCCCAGTATGATAAAATAGGTCTACAGCACATTACTATGACCTATGGTGTTGATGATGCCGTTCCTCAGATATGGATTGATGGTAAACAAATTCCCATTGAAATAGTGGCAAAGAATGATGGTCTGACAGTTGAGCAATTTGTGGAATGGTTCTTTGGTGAATCAAAAAGTAACGTGTTTGAGGGCGTTGTGTTACACTTCACTTCATTTAGGTACTGATATGGGAAAAGATGATATAAAGCATTGTAGTGAGTGCAAATATTACTGGTGCGAGCCTAAGTCAATGCAGATGTATTGCTATAAACTGGCGAAGCGGATAACGGCAAGAAAGAAGTTTTGTAAGCACTATGAACTAAATAAATGACAGTAGTATGGAAACGAATAAAACGAAGAATACAGACCTATTTTTGATTGACCCCCGTAATATCGTGGTTGTGGACGGTTTCAATGTAAGACGTGATTTTGACCTTGACGAACTGAAAGAGCAAATAAAGGCAAAGGGTGTCTTAAATCCTCTGACGGTTATAGCCTTTAAGGATGATGAGGGCAACGAGAAATATAAATTGGTGGATGGTGAACGCAGGTATAGGGCTACCATGTTGGCTATATCCGAGGGTGCGGATATTCCTTATGTTCGTGCCATGAAAGCCCGAAAGGACGCTTCTACTGAAGAATTGTATATTCAACAGATGATGCGTAACGAGGGTAAGAAATTTACCGAATACGAGTGCGCTATCATGTTCAGACGTTTCAAAGAAGAATTTGGATATAGCCAAGTTGAGATAGCGGATAAGTTCAAGAAAAGCCCGGCTTTCATAAGCAAATGCCTTTCCTTGTTGGATTTGCCCCCGTACATTCAAGAAAGGATTATGAAAGGGGAATTGTCGGTTAAGGCGGCTAAGGAGATTGCCGCCAATTATGGAAGTGAGAAAGAACAAGTAAAGGCTGCAAAGTCGGCTGTGGATAACGCCAAAGAAAACGGTAGGGTTACAGCTACCAATAAGGAGGTTCTTAATTCTCTGAAAGATTCTAAAGAAGCAAAAGCCATTGCGGAAGCTCTGAGAAAGGTTTGGGCTTATTTGGATGGTGAGGTTATCGTGGACGTGGATAAGCTGGCAAGGCTATTGGATAAGACGGAAAGCCTTAGCCAAGCGATGAGAGAATACAAGAAAGGGGGCATAAAATGAAACTGAGAAAAGAAAAGGAACAAATACCTGCGGATTTCCGCAAACAAATGTATGAGAACTACAAAGCCAATATGACTTTATACGGTAAACCAATTCTCCCGTACAAGCAATGGCTGAAAGACGTGTTTAACACTAAATTACCTTGTTGTGGTAAATAGATGGCATGAAAACGCTGATGATTGATATAATGCTGAATGACCGCTTTTATGCGGCTTTCAGATATAAGTATTGCCCAGCTTTCAAATTCGACATTGAGGATATGACTAACAAGGTTTATGAGCGATACCCCACCCTGCGAAAAAGGGCTATGAATGGCGAAAAAGTAGTATTTGCATTTTAATGATTTGAAGATATGGAAATTAAAAAGAAGATAGTAGTGCCTACGGGCGAAATATATACCGCTATAGGTGAAAAGGGAATGTTGGAGTTCCTTACGGTTGGAGATTATGGTAAGAACGCTAATATCAAAGCGGACTTTTTGGGGATTACCCGTGATTTGAACGGTGTACCCAATGGCGAGCCGATGCCTCTTACTGAAAAATGGGTGATTACCATTTCCACACAGTACGGTTGCTCTATGGGCTGCAAGTTCTGCGATGTTCCAAAAGTGGGTATTGGGAGAAATGCCACTTTTAATGATTTGAAAGGAGAAGTGCTAACGGCTATCAAGCAACACCCGGAAGTGAAGCACACGAAACGTCTAAACATACATTATGCACGTATGGGAGAGCCTACATGGAACGCAAATGTGTTACTTCATGCAATCAGTGTAAAGAAGGACATAGAGCCGTTTATAGGCGATTCTTTGGTACACCCGGTTATAAGTACAATGCTGCCAAAGAGAAATAAGAAGCTGGTTGAGTTCTTACATAAGTGGTGTTACTACATAAAGAACGAGCTTTATAAGGGTGATGCCGGACTTCAATTCTCCATCAATACAACGAATGATGAAGAAAGAAATTATCTGTTTTCGGGTAGTTCGCTTTCACTTGGTGAAATATCAGAAATTGGAAAATCGCTGCCTATGCCTGTTGGCAGGAAATATGCCTTAAACTTTGCTTTGGCAGATGATACACATATAGACGGTAAGCGTTTGAGAGAGCTTTTCAACCCCGATAAATTTATGTGTAAGATTACCCCATTGCACCGAACAAATAGCTGTGATGAGAACGATTTGCACACAAGTGGAGGCTATGAGCTGTTTACCCCATATAAAGCCGTGGAGGAAGATTTGAAAGGCAACGGATTCGATGTTATTGTGTTTGTCCCCTCTTATGATGAAGATAACGGGCTTATCACGTGTGGAAACGCTATCCTATCCGGGAAAGTTCCTACTTCAAGTTACCAAGAAACAATATACTGATATGGCTAAAATAGTAGATAACCCCAAAAGGTTTAAGGTGATTGAGTTGAGCCGAAACGAGTTGGCTAAAATTGGCGGTATTGGTATTTGCGATAGATGTAACGGTACTTCTAATACTGGCTATTATGTAGCCGTGCTAAATTGCTGGTTTTGTCCTAAATGCTACAATGAATGGTACGTATGCGCCACTCATTACCCGGAAGATATAAAGATAGAAAACAAAAATTTTGAGTTTTATAAAAATTTATTTGACCTATGAGCAAAGAAGAATTGCAAGCAAAATTGGCGAAAGCCAACGCAGAGAACAAAGGTATGGTGGTTTACCCTGAATACTTCAAGAAGAAAAAGAAGCGTATGCGCCCCGACTTCATAAAGAAGCTGGAAGAAACTGCAAAAGCGGATTTTACCGATGTGGATGATTACGGAGTGTATAAAGTTGGTTCTTTCCTCTATAGGAATGCCTTTGTAACCATATCTAAAGAGGATGGGCTATGGACGTTGCACGTGATAAGTGAAGCCCCGATAGGTTTGCCGCTCATTAAAGAGGTGAGGTACAAGTATCTGCCTAATAACCTTATGATGGCTCAGATTTTCGGAGATAGAGCCGAAGCAAACGAGATTAAGGGCGTTATTCTGTATCAGATTCCCAACGGAGAAATGGAGGCTGAATAATGATTTATGTAGGGATTGATACGGGTGTAAATACCGGGTTCGCTGTTTGGGATAGCAAGCAGCGTTCCCTACTTCAAGTATGCTCTTTGCCTATACATAAAGCGATGGAGCGTGTACGTTCCTTGTATGATGAGTATAAGGCTGGTATAGGTGACAAAGTGATTGTAAGGGTGGAAGACCCCCGGCAAAGAACGTGGTTCGGAACGGAGCGTATGAGCCGTGAAATGGAACGTAAGAAGTTGCAAGGTGTAGGCTCTGTGAAACGGGATGCCTCTATATGGGATGATTATCTAAAAGAGTTGGGCGTGGAGTATGAAATGGTTGCCCCGAAACGCAATGTAACCAAGCTGACACAAGAACGGTTTAAGGCTTTGACTGGATGGCAAAAACAGACAAATGAGCATGGACGTGATGGTGCAATGTTGGTTTATGGCTTTTAGTATTCTTTTTACGGTTAAATATGTGTTTAGTAAACGCATATTTAGTATATTTGCAATATGATTCACCAAGTAAACAAATAAGCTATGGGTATGTATATTCTTATCGGATTAACGCTGTTTTTTTTAGCCTTGTTGCTCATGACCGAGTATATAGGTAGGAACTTTTGGAGGTTTGCCCCAAAAGAGCATTTGAAGCAAGGGGAAAAGATACACGTTTATATCAATGGCAAATACGATAGGCACGCAACCATTACGAGCGTGTCCGATGATTCGGTTAGTATCTATGGTGCGGTGTCATTGCCCGTTGATTACCGGGGTTCTTTCTATGCCATTGGCAAAGATTCCGTAGGTGCAAAGCTGGTATATGTGAAGTACCGCAGGCGTTACCGCTTTGTGAAGTTCTGTGAACTTTTTAGAAAGGGCTTCTGTGTAGAAGATGATGAGGAACAATTAATGCCGGATTCCCATTCTTCGGAGAATGACGAAACCAAAGACGAAACGGAGGTTGAGAATGAAATGTAGTGAGATTACATACAAGAAAGTTTCGGAGCTGGTTTTGTTGCCTGAAAATCCACGTACCATTACGAAGAATGACTTTGAAAGGCTGGTGGATTCCATAAAGATAAACGGCTTTTGGAAACACCGACCTTTGGCGGTTATGGAGCGTGACGGTAAACTGGTGGTATTGGCAGGAAACCAACGCTTGAAGGCTGCAAGAAAGCTGAAACTTGCCGATGTGCCCGTTATTCTTTATTCGGAACTGACCCCGGATGAGGAAAAGGATATTATTCTGAGGGATAATATCAACAATGGCGATTGGGCTTACAATGCCTTACAAATGGATGAGTTTTGGAAAGATGTAGATTTCGGCTTTATTGGGCTTGATTTTCCATCCGATGATGAGAAGCCCGGAAAGAGTAAGAAGAAAGCGGCTAAAGAGGCAGAGGAAACGGAAGCCGACCAAAGCGCAGAGGAAGAAATGGACGATGAGGAACAAAGCGAGGAAGAAGCCGAAAAGGAATCTTTCTACCGTTCCATGTTTAAGGACGTTCTTTATGAAAGCGATAACGTCTTTGAAATTCCCAATCTCTTATTGGATATGCAAGCTGGAAAGGTAGAATTGCCTTTATCTCCGTGGGGTGCTAACAGCCGTTTGCGTAAAGATGTGGCGACATATCATTTCTATGTGGACGATTATCGCTTTGAGGCTCTTTTCAAAGACCCGATAAATTTACTCACAAGCGGATGCAAGGCGGTGGTAGAGCCGAATTGTAGTTGCCACGACCAAACGCCTGTAGCGTGGGGCATTCAGCTTATTTACAAGAAACGTTGGCTTTCTCGTTACTTCCAGGAATGCGGAATCAAAGTTTATGCTGACTTGAATGTTTCTCACAAGTTTATTGAGTACAACAAAATGGGTATTCCCAAAGGATATAATGCTTTCTTTACCCGTGGGCTGGACGGTTGGATGGAAAGCCTTAAATCTGATTTGCAAGTAGCCCAAGAAATAAGCGGGCTTGAAAAACCAAACCTTATCGTTTATGGTGGGGGTACGGAAATTCAGAAGTTCTGCCGTGAACATGGGCTGTTGTACGTCACAGATTTTATTAACGCAAAAAAGAAGTAAAGTATTATGGGACGAAATTCAAGTGGAACACGTGGAGGACTGCAACCGGGTGATGCAACATATAAAGGCTCTGTTGGTAAGCCTGAGCCTTTGGTAAACATGAAAGACCCGGCTCTGTATAAGGCAACCAAAGAAGCTATTTCACGCTATCATTCCGTACTTGGTGTAAGGCAAAAGAATGTAAAGTTGGCAGAACTATCGGCTGGCACTTATGGCGTACACGTTACGGCTAATGGGAAGTCAGAGGGTGTTTACCTTAACAAAAAGCATTTCATGCAAACGAAAAAAGCTGTGGAAGCCTCACACAAGAGAGGCTATGCGAGTGGGTGGAGTACGAAAACCAACAAAGCGGTAGCCCATACCGTAACGCATGAGCTGGCGCACGCTACATGGAATGCAAATATGACAGGGGCAAACCAAAAAGCGGCTGGAAAGGAAGTGAATAAATTATTTAAGTCTTGGAAGAAAGACAATAAGAAATCCGGGTATGGAAAGTATGCGGAAACCAATGTGTCGGAGTTCTGGGCTGAAACCGTTACTAAAGCGATACATGGTAAAAGTGATAAATATACCAAGAAAGTAAAGGAAATCTGCAAGAAATACAAACTATAGAGGTATTTTTGCTTAAATTAATTCAATGCAACATGGAGAAGATAGAATTAACCGCTGATGAGATTAAGGTAATCAAGCAGCAATTAAATGGTGAAATCGAGGTTTGGAATGCTGATGATTATCAGCAAAAGCATCTCACTTCGGTAATTGACAAGGCGAACGCCCTTTTGGAGGAATTGGATGCCTACGATGAAATGATAGACGAAAAGGGCGGTGATACCATCCTTTGGTTTTGGGATAAGTACAAGGCACAAGAGAGTATCATAGAATAATTAACCGGGTAAAGGGAATCGGACGGTATCACGCTATCCGATTTTCTTTACTTCATAAATGTGTTTGCAGAACACATAAACCAACGATAAATCAACGGATGGCACTTTTTGAGAAAGGAAATAAAATAGGGAATAGATTTTCATCTGATAACCAACCCCAAAATTCGGGTAGGAAGCCGTCCGTGTATAAATACATCAAAGATATTACGGGCAAAAAGGTAGCTCCGGAAATGAGCAAAGAGGACTACTATAAGGTTATCCGTTTCTTGATGGAGAGTACGCCCGAAACTTTGGAGGGGTTGGTTAAGAACAAAGACGGAACGCCCAACAAGAAAACGCCCGTGTGGGTGCTAAATGTGGTGTCTGCCATTAACGCAGATATTCGCTATGGTAGGACTTATACGGTAGATAGTCTGTTTGATAGGGTTTTCGGTAAGCCCACCCAACAGATAGAGAGCGAAGTAAACGCACAAGTAACCAACAACAGCATGGATTTGTCGGCTCTTACTACGGATGAGTTGCTACAATACAATTCCTTGCTGGAAAAAATAAAGGCAGGCAATGGCACGAAGTAAGGTTACAGACGTGCCGATGGCACTTGCAGTGAAGATTGAGCTTTTCAAGCGTGGTTGTTTCGACTTCATCACCGTAAAGGATGGTTTGAAGCATGAGAAGCAAGAACACGCTTTGAAGATACTTACCGACAATGAACACGTTGAACTTTTGTACGGAGGTGCTGCCGGGGGTGCAAAATCATGGACGGGTGCGGTGTGGCTTCTGTTTATGTGCCTCTGTTATCCCGGTTCAAAGTGGTTTATCGGACGTGCCGAGTTAAAGCGTATCACACAATCTACACTTATCACATTTTACAAGGTTTGCAATCAATACGGGGTTGATGATACCTTGTACAAGTATAACGGGCAATACAATTATATCGAATTTTTCAACGGTTCACGCATTGACTTGTTGGACTTGCAATATAAGCCGGGCGACCCTCTGTATGAGCGTTACGGCTCAATCGAATATACAGGCGGCTGGATTGAAGAGGGTGGCGAGGTGAATTTTGGAGCTTATGATACATTGAAAACACGTATCGGGCGACACCTTAACAATGAACTGGGGTTGAGGCGAAAGTTATTCATTACGTGCAACCCTAAAAAGAATTGGATGTATGATACATTCTACAAGCCGGATAAGAAAGGGGAATTGCCCGAATATATGTACTACCTTGCTTGCCTTGTACAAGAAAATCCATTCATAGACCCCGATTATATAGAGGGCTTGAAAACCACAAAGGATAAAGTAAAGCGTGAACGTCTTTTGAAAGGTAATTGGGAATATGACGATAACCCCAACGCCCTTTGTTCACATGATGCAATCTGTGAGATATTCGGGAATAAGATTTCAATCAAGACAGGTACAAACTATATTACAGGTGATATTGCACGCTTCGGAGCTGACTATGCCCGTCTTGCCGTTTGGGACGGTTGGCATATCATAGAGCTACAATGTTTTCCCGTGTCTAAGACTACCGATATTCAGACGTGGATAATCAACAAGCAAAAGAAGTATAGAATACCCAACCATAAATGTATCGTTGATGAGGACGGTGTAGGCGGTGGAGTGGTGGATAATTGCGACATTCAGGGATTCGTGAACAACTCTACCCCTTTCAATGGTGAAAACTACCAAAACCTACAGACCCAATGCGGCTACAAGCTGGCAGACCACATAAACGCTACGGAAGTGGGGATAGATGAGGATTTGATAAGCACTGCCGATAAGGAAGAAATCATAAGGGAACTGGAACAACTGCAAACATGGAAAGCTGATTCGGACGGGAAACTAAAATTGAAACCCAAAGAAGAAATCAAGATGGATATTGGTTGTTCCCCGGACTGGAGGGATATGTTTCTGATGCGAGCATGGTTTGACTATAACGAGTATGATATACCCGATGATATAGAACGCAGATTAGGTATAACCGCTTAAAAACAATAAAGCAAAATGGGATTATTAAACATTATTTCTAACGAGGTAAAGGCGGCTATTGGCTACCAACAAAACTTTGCCGACCTTTTGACGGCTAAGGATGTGACCCGTGCTCTTTCCATGATGAAAGCCCATGCGGAAGAAGCCGCCAATAATTTACGTGAGTATAAGATTGACACTCACAAAGTGATGGAGCGTAAGGATAGAGCCGTTTACGATAAGAAAGGCAACTTTCTACGTTGGAGTAAACGGTGGAAAATCCCCATTCCTTACCCTCAATTCATCAATGAAATTTCTTTGGTGTTTCTCTATGGCAGACCCGTAAAATGGCAACAGCTTTCAACGGGTACGGATTATGCTTTTCAGAACTACAAAGATTGGCTGAATGAAATACATTTCAATGCCAAAGTTAGAGAGGCTAAACGTTTGGCTGGTGCGGAGGGCATTTCTGCCATTCTTTACCATGTGTACCGGGATAGTGATAATAAACCATCCCTTTTGCTGAATGTGTTGAGCCGGGAAAACAACGATGATATTTATACCATTCGTGACCAATACAAACGGATTACCGCTTTTGCGTGGGGTTACTATCTGACAGAGGCAGGCAACAATACCGTTTACCATGTGGATATATACACTAAAGAGACTGTATATCGTGCCAAACGTGGCAAAATGGGTTGGGAGGTTGAGATAAAGGATAATCCAATAGGGAAAATTCCCGTGCTGATATTTGAGCAAACGCCCGAACATAAGGAGGTGCAACCCATGATTGAACGCTCTGAAATAATGGAAAGCACCGATGCAGATACTAATGACCGCTTTTCTAACCCGGCAATGGTGGCTACTTCTGAAATCCTCAATAGCTTGCCAAAGTCGGAAGAAGAAGCCAAACTGTTTATTCTCAAAAATGGCGGTGATGTACGCTACCTTACATGGAATGAGGCGAGCGAAAGCAAAAAGAATGAGTTTGAAAGATTGGATAAACACATTCTTTCAAAGTCTTTCACGCCCAACATTGATTTTGACAATATGAAATCATTAGGCAACCTTTCGGCAAAGGCTATACGCAAAGTGATGTTGCTTGCCGTTATCAAGGCAGAACGCCACAAGGAAAAGCACGATGATTATATGAAACGCCACGCTAATCTTATGATAGCTATTTTAGGTAATGTGCTTGACTATCGGCATAAGGCTGAATATGATGCCTTGCTGTTAAGGCATGAGTTCCAAGAGCCTTTCGGGGAAGATGTGAGCGAATTGCTTGCCGACCTATCTAAGCAATACAATGATGGGGCATTGAGCCGTGAAACCTATGTAGAATTGTCCTACCTTGTAAAAGATGCGAAACAAGAAATAGAGCGGCTAAAACAAGAAGAAGCGGAACGGATGGAGCAACAAATGGAGTTAAACAAAATGGACGTTTTCGGAGGGGCTGAATAATGGAAATAAAGACAAAATACAATGTTGGCGATAAGGTTTGGATTATGCGCAATAATAAGCCGGAGAAAATCCAAATTAGCAATATTGAAGTGGAGGTAATAGGTGATGTACCTGTAGGTACTTGTTCCCTTTCGGGGGAGTATTATACCAAAATTATATATGTAGAGGTGCAAAGAAGTGAATATAGAAGTTTTGGTGATAAAGACCCAATTTGTAAGCATAATGAATGTAATTGCTTCAATACTAAAAAAGATTTGTTATACAGTTTCTTAGATGATAGCGACTATGGCAAAGAAGAAACAGACATCAACGCAGAACTACCATTGTAGGGACTGTAAACACGCTTTCGACTTCCACGAATTGAACTGGAAAGGTGAGCCGTTCTTATGCAAATGCCCTTTCCATAAATACAGCAAGTTTTTAGATAAGGACTATTGCACCAACTTTAAACTAAAGTAGTGGCATGGCAAAGAAGAAGTACATAGACTATAAGAAGATGCAAGCGGAGCTTTTCAAGAGAACGGAGGGTTACGCTGCCAATGTCCGTATCATCTACCAACAAGTATTTGAGCGAATAATTAACTTGGTAAAGGGTACGGAGTTGGAGGATGGGAAGCCTTTCTCTTTTGCCGACTATGGGTATAGTGAGGAAGTTACGCCCATTCTTAGGGATATGTACAGCCGTGTTTACCAAATTATCCGGGGCGGTGTAGAAAAGGAATGGCTTGCATCTAACGAGAATAACGATGCTTTGGTTAAAAGTGTGTTCGGTGAACAATCAATAAAAGATAATCACTTTGCCCGTTTCTTCAAGCGCAACAAAGAGGCTATGGATGCTTTCTTTGCCCGTAAGAGTGGTGACGGTGGTTTGAATCTCTCTCAAAAGGTTTGGCGATATACGGGTATGTTCCGTGATGAGCTGGAAAATACTTTGGATTTGGCGATTGGTGAGGGTGTTCCGGCTAATCGTTTGGCGGCTCAGATAAAGAAGTATCTACAAGACCCCGATAAGTTTTACAGGCGTTTCCGTATCAAGGTAGGGGAAGATGAGAACGGGCAACCTATCTATGGTAGAAAGTGGAAACGCAGGGTTTGGGACAAAGAAGCCAACTCCTACAAATGGGTGGATGATAGCCCGAAACATTTTCATCCGGGGCGGGGCGTGTACCGTTCATCCGCACGTAACGCCCAAAGGCTTGCACGGACTGAAACCAACATTGCGTATCGTACAGCCGATTTTGAGCGTTGGGCGCAACTCGACTTTGTGGTAGGAATTGAAATCAAGTTATCCAACAATCATCCCGTATCTGACATTTGCGATGATTTGAAAGGTGTGTACCCTAAAACATTCTGTTGGAAAGGGTGGCACCCGAATTGCCGTTGCTATCAAGTACCCGTACTGGCAAAACAAGAAGAATTGGACGAAATGCTGGATAAGATTTTGGACGGGGATAATCCGGCAACGGTGGAATGTGAGGAAAAGGTAAAAGAGCTGCCATCTCAATTTACCGGGTGGATGCAAGACAATGAGCAACGCATCAAGGATGCAACGGAGAAAGGGACTTTGCCCTACTTCCTACGGGACAATGAAAAGGTTATCTATCCACCGACTGCAAAAGAGATAGCGAAAGCCCGGCACGAAGCCCGGACGGAAGCGGAAGCAAATGCCATCCGGCAACGGTGGAATGTGAGAAAAGCGACCTATCACTATGGTAATAATATACTCCGTGTTATGGGTGGTATTTCTGACGTTGATACTACGGCTTTAGCTGAGGCTCTAAAACACCCTGATTTGTCCGCTATCATGTTGGAAGCCCGTAAACTGAAAGTTATAGGCAAGGAGATTTATTCACTGGGTTACATAGATAGCCCTATGGAGGTGGCTAAAAAGTTCTCTTTAGCCGATGCAAAAGCCGTAAACAAGGCGGTTGCTGATAAGCTGGCACAATGGGATAGCCTTTCTTTGGAACAACAATTAAAGAAACTGAATTTTGAAGCATACGACTTCTTAGGTGGTAACTATCACAATGTACAACAGAAGTACCCAACGTGGCAGGTGTCACAACAAGCCTATGTTAAACAGATTGGCATTGTTCAAGATAAGATAGATTGGAAAGCCATTAAGGATAGCTATGCCGACCTATCTAAGTTCTCTACCAAGTCCAAGCCTTACCAATCGCTCATTGCACAGCTTGAAAATGCAATCAACGGCAATGATAAAGCAATGGCACAACAAACCATTACGGAACTTAATGCAAGGAAAGAAAGCATTGAAAAAGCCGCTGCCAAGCGTAAATCAAAAGTCAAGGATGTTAAGTTTAAGGATTCCGATTTTACGCAGGAAAGAAAGGATGAGGCGAAATGGTTTATTCATAGTTCGGATGCAAACGATTATTTCTTTGATAATGCCGTGGATATGTGGAAACTTGCAAGCACCAATGAAAAGGCGGCTATGTATCAATATACGGCTGGTAGTAGTTACATAACAGAGCCTTTGCGTGCTATCAAGGGATATTATCACTACTATGGTAGTAGATTGTCCGAAGCTGAAAAGCATATTGCCGATATGACCCAATATATAGCCCGAAGCACACTTAAAGATGATGTTTGGGTAAAGCGTGACGAAATCAGTGCTTTTGTAAACTATCGGTTTGGGCTGTCTGATTTGGATGCTTACATATCTGACCCGTCTAAGCTTGTTGGCAAGGTTGGTACGGATGATTCCTTTATGTCGTGTGGTAATTGCCGGAATACGAACTTTGGAAGTAAGCCCGTTTGTCTGAATATCTATTGTCCGAAAGGTACACAAATGACCTACGCAGAGCCTTTTTCTGCATTTGGTTCAAGCCATGACAATGGGGACTATTGTCCGGGTAAGAAGTGGAACGGAACTTCTAAGCCTACAACAACGGGGGAAAATGAAATCATCCTACAGCGTGGCACTAAATTCAGAATCACTAAAGCCGAATACACAAATGGCAAATGGTATATAGATATGGAAGTTTTGGAACAAAGCCCGAAAGTGATAAAGGATATGGTTTCTACTCCAATGGGATTCTATTGCAAGTATTGACAACAAAAGAAAGGCGCATCAATTACGGTGCGCCTTTACTTTAATCTTTTATGTATGTAGTCCGATACAGCTTTCTAAAATCCTCTATATCCACCCTTTCAGCATATTTGCAGTACCGATTGAAAAGCACCGCTTTCAATGTGATAGGCACACCATCGTACAATTCAAAGCTGGATAGTCCGGCATCGGTGTACTCCTTTAGAATAGGGGCAATGAGTTTACACCCGGCATCGGTGGCAGGTATAGTTTGTTCAGTCCACCATTTTTCACAAAGCCAAAACATTTGCTTATCGCCATCTTTGAACGGGCATACCGTTTCGCCTTTGTAGAAGCGGCAAAATGATTGTAAATCGTTTTTATACATATTGTTTTCTATTTAAGTTTCCGAAAAAATCACCAACTACATTGAGCATATCAGTAGGCAACAAGTCAAATGCCTTGTCTGAAATTTCTTTGGGGACACCCCAAAGGGCTTCTGCCATTGAGCCGACTATTGCCCCTATCGTGTCGCTATCTCCACCCCATGAAATAGCCCGTCTGATTGCATCCTCAAAAGAGGTGCTTACACGAATAATTTTCAAACAAAGCGGCACAGTGCCTTGACACGTTTCATCAAATACTCCGGCATAATAATCGTTTACCATGAATTGAGGATAGTACGATTGCATTATATTCTCAAATGCTTTCTGATTGTGGGTTGTCCTCAGATAATAAATAGCGTGTGCGACTGCTACGGCTCCTTTAATTCCCTCCGGGTGATTATGGGTTACTATAGCCGTTTTCTCTGCCTCCATCAAAACCTTATCCAAGTTGTCATAAGCCCATGCAACCGGGGAAACACGCATTGCAGAGCCATTGCCGAAGCTGTTATATGGTTGTGGGTTGTCTGAGGCTATCCAGCGGGCAAAGCTGCCACCGTATGCCCCTTTCGGATTGGGGTATGCTCTACACCATTGGAGAAACTTATCTTTGTAATTTGCGCCCGTATTGATTGCATCCGCTACCGCTATAGTACAAATGGTATCGTCTGTAAACGTGCTATCCTTTGTGAATAGTTCAAAGTTGTAGTTATCTGTATTGTTGAACTCAAAGCGTGAGCCTACAATATCGCCTATAATTGCTCCTAACATATTATACCTCCTTTTCTTTTCTGATACCCCTATTTGATTGTTTTGTATGGAGTGTGCCATATCGTATAATGGCTTTTCTACCCTTATGTTCGTCATTCCTTAGAACATTCCAAAGGGTTTCTTTCGAGCATCCTACTACTTCGGTGGGCAACAGCTCATATATAGCGGTAATGCTGCCAAAGTAGTAGTGACGTTTGCCCTTGTATGGCTCTTTCAATTCTACATGAATGACCTTTCTTTGCTGTTTCATTACTATATGTGTTCTATAAACGCAAAATTACTATATTATATTTAATAAAACAAATATTTACCCAGTTTATTTCATTATACAAGGTTATTGTGTTCTTACAAATAAGCCTCACTATATGCAGAAACTATTGTATCTCCTTTCTGTTACAAGTCTTTTTTCTCTTGATGTTTATCAAACGCCCCCATTTCATGCCTGTTTGATGATTTCTTACATAGGAACACATATATTCCGTATATCCTTTGATAGTCCTGATATAAAACCATTTGCAACCATGACAATTTTCAAGTTTCATTCTTCAACTCCTTTCGGCTTGTTTATGGGTTTCCAGTGAGTGATAGTAACTTCAAATTCGGACTTATCGAAATTGTCGAGATAATCTTCCGTCCATCCATATTCATTCCAAACAGATGTAAGATACCCTATTTCTACAATGCCAGTAGCTATTTCCTTGTACTCAACTCTTAGCAAGCATGGGGTATTTCGTTTCGGTACATCATTCGTATTTTCTTTACACTCATGCCATTCCTCAAATTCGTTCCAACGCCTTGCTATTTCTTCACAAAGGATATTTGAACTTTCCACATCGCCCAAATGTATTTTGGCTATTGATAAGTTCCATTGGTCTTTAATGCACAATTCGGCATCCATTTCATCCTCTCCGAATATTCGTTTGCCCCTTGCTGGAATGCAAAGCATTTTCAATGTACCAGTTTCTAATTCACCTTTGGCATACTGCCAATTCAATTTTATTTTTGTCATTTCACTTTCTTCTTTATAGTTTTGATAGCCATTGTTCATAAACCCGTGTAGCCACTTGCGCCATCATAACAGGCGGCACACTCATACCACAAATGTAATGCGGTGAAAAGCCGCAAAAATCATAGTCTTGTGGAAACGTGGAAATATTGCACACTTCGGCAGTTGATAGATAAACAGGCTTCTTAAATGGAATTGCACTATCAGAATGAGCCGTAAGCGTGTTGCAAATTTCATCCTCATACAAATAACATTGATTGAAAAATCCTCTTTTGCCTGTCAGCTTCCGATAAGCATTTGACATATCAATATCCCCATGTGTTCTATTATCAAACATTTCTTTCATGCGCTTGCCGTATGGTTTGCCCATGTAATCCGCAAATTCTCCGTAGCAAATCCCCGGCTCGTTGAAGTCCATGCTAATATGTGGCTCAACATTGAAGAGGTCAGACACTTTCAAGAAATTCACGCCCAAATCATGCCTAATACATACAAAGAACACCCGGTTTCGCATTTGTGGAACACCCATCTTTGACGCATCCAGCAAGAAATGTTGGCAATAATATCCGGCATCTTCAAAGTCCTTGTAAATGCGCCTTACATAATCTATGGCATTACCCATAAGCAAGCCTTTCACATTTTCCGCTATCACAACCTTTGGTTGCAGTGCCTTTGCCAAAGCTATGAAGTCGAAGAAAAGTGTATCAAGAACTTGTGCCGTTTGCCCCTCTCTGAACACCTTTTCTTTGCCCCAATCCTTTTCACGGTTGCCAGATAAGGAGAAAGTGGAACATGGGGGTGAGCCGTCCAAAATATCCAAGTTGTAAAGTTCGGGCGGTAGCTCTCTCTCTCTCTCTCTCAATTCTCTTATATCCCCTAAAAAATTGAACCGTGGTGCATGGTTGGTTACATACACCTGATTCACTTTAGGGTCTATTTCATTGCAACCTATCACATCAAACCCTGCCAACTTGTAGCCCATAGTTGAACCGCCACCACACGCAAAACAAGAAAACACCTTGCCTTTGTCTTTAGTGAAATTGGCTTCTGCCAGCTTCCAGTTATAAGGGAATTTATGAATTTCCATTATTGCACCTCCTCATCTTTACACATAACGACATCGCCACAAATATAATCCCAACCAAAAATAGCATTGTGTTTATGCGCTATTTCTGTGGCTGTTTCGTTGGAATCTAAAACGTCTTTCCCATTATCATTGATTACGAGAATATCCCCATTGTGTAGGTTTATAATATCAATGTAACCATCTACGAACTTTTGCAGTTCATCCAGTTGGAAGTCCAGCCCGTTTTGAGGTTGGATTTCCAATTTACTTCCGTCTGTCTTTATCAGTGTTGCCATCTTATTTTGCCTCCTTTCGTTTTAGTTGAAGTTTTACCTTTTCGGCATCAAACTCATAGTTCATACACTCAGTAAAGTTTCCCATTATAAGCATTAGAGGGAAGAGCATACCATGCTTACATCCTCTTCCAAATTCGTCTGATGCTGCCTTGCATGAATCACATCTATAAATGTCTTGTACTGTTACTATTGCCATTGTGAGCCTTCTTTCTTGCCTTGTGAACGCCTTTAGTATAATTGCGTTCAACACGTCTAACGTCATTGTATTTTGCTTGCGCTGTAGATTCTATCATGTGGGGCTTTTCGTTTCCCACCCAATGAGCATCCGGGTGTTCCTGCTGTATTGCCGCTAAAATTGCATCTTTCAATATTCCCATATCCTAAAATTTTATTGGTTGATACACACGCTTGTTGGAACGAGTAGTTTATAAGTCGTCCCGTTGGGAAAACCATCTTTAATGGCTTCTTTTATCTCTTTTGCGGATGGAACGCTGTTGCGCACTCCAAACTCAATCTTTCCCAAACGTCTGCCGTTATGGTCGAAAATGATGTAAGTGTATTCATTCATAATTCTGAAATTTACTTGGTTACTACTGTTACAAATTGGCACTTTGCCCAAAGCGTAAAATCATTGCTGCTTATGTACTTCTGATTTTTGGCTTCAATGGCTTTTGCTTGTTTTTCGCTAATCTCTTTGCCTTGTAAATAATATTTTTTCATACGGTGTTGCATTGTGGTAGCCAGTAGGCTACCTGATTATTATATAGTAAATTCACGTTTGAAGTCTTCATCATCTTTAATGTATTCACTCAATGCAGATAATAGCCCACGTTTACTTCCACATTTTGCAATACTGAATAACCCGTTATTCTTCTGTTCGTCTGTTGCGATGAAGATGTAGCCATCTTTAACCTCCGGCTTGAATGACTTAATTTGCGATTTTAATTTTCTGAAATTGATAGCCATATCTTATTTTCTTAGAATTTCATCAAGTATTTTTTTATCAGCATCCCAAAGATTGTACCCTTTGGCAATTTTTCTTCTGATATATTCTTTTTCTCCAATCATAGCGATTGCTTTTTCTCTTAAATCTGATGCACTCCACTTTTCGGCTTGTTCTATAAGAAAGTTTGCAAGACATTTGCGTTCTTCGTAAAGTTCACGAACTAACACCGTTTTTTGCTCTATTTCTTTCAGAGCTGCCGGGTTTTTCATCCACAATTTGCAAAACGCATCTTTATCAAGGTCTGTATTCATGTAGCAAGTTTCAACCTCTGTATAGTTGTCCGCTGTTAGCTTCAACTCGGTTCTTTCTTCAAATTCTTTCTGTGTCATGGCGATATGTATTATAGTATTGATATTTCTTTTTGAGCTAATTTGCTGTCTGTGAGGCACAGCACTTCATATTTCATTTTTTTGTAGTTGTAAACTACTTCTAATGTGTTTTGCCCTCTGCCGTCTGCCCTTTCGTCATAAATGGTTTTGATATGCTGGTACATGATATTACCCATCATAAAGTTTACACATCCCGAATCATAGAAGTAAAATGCTACCGCATATTCCAATGTTTTCTTTTTATCAATACTCTTAGTTGCCATAATCTGAAAATTTAGTGTTGCATTATTATTTTTGTACTTTGTATATTTCAACGTCAGGTACTACTTTCTCTACTCTGTTGCGTATGAAATCGGTAATAATATCTTCGTGGCTCCACTCTTTAGAATAAGACATTGTATCATGGTAGCCATCACAGATTACGCTTCCATTGCTGGTTACGGACAAGCTAAAATAGATAGCCATTTCTGCTAAACTGTGGCACTTAAAATGCTTGTTTCCTTTTATTAGAATATAATTCACATCCATATCACATATATTTTAAACGTTATCAATCTTATTACGATGCAAATATAGGCTATATATTTAATATAACAAAGTATTTGGATATATTTTTGGATATATTTTCAAAATACCTATGTGATAGTTGGTTTTGATAGTCTTTTAGTGGTGATTTCCTTTATTTAAGATGGACGGAAATGCCTAAATGGATATATTTACTGCAAAATAGGATATATTTTGCGTTTTTATGAGGATATATTTTCGTTGAGTGAAAAATATTATTCCTATTGTGTTAATCAAACACATATTTGTTATATTGAATATAGTAAATGAAAAATCGCTTTTACGTCTTGTTTTTAAGCGTAAGATGCTAATAGGCAAGTAATTTACCGAGTAAAATATGTGTGTTTATAGAACGCATATATGATTTTATTTCATATCTTTGCTCTGTAGAAGTTCAACTTACTAAATAACAAAAGCAACAATGAATAAGAAACTCTTTGAGAAAGTCAAAGGCTTGTGTAAAGACACTGGTCTTTCGGAGAAGTACCTTAAAGCGATAACCGAAAAAATGGGTGGCAGCATTGAGGATGATTCTACCGATGATGAGGCAATAGAAAGTACGGCAAATCTGATTGCGGAAGTGGCTAAGGAAAGTCAAGGTGAAGCAACCCGATGGGCAAACAAAAAGAAACCAACCCAAACCGAGGATGAGGAAGAGGAAGAAAGAAAGCGTAAGGAAGAAGAATCTAAACGTAAGGGCAAGGTGGCTTTGGACGAAGCGACTGAAAAGAGGTTAAAGGAAATGGAGGAAAAGATTGCTAACTACGAAGCCAAAGAAAGCAAAGAAGCCCGTGCGAAGGAAGTAGTTAAGGCTATGGAAAAGCACAAAATCCCGGCTTATCTCCGTGACCGTTTGGCAAAATCAATCTCCGATGATGAAGATATTGAGGATGCCGTTTCCGCTTACAAACAGGAGCTTATTACAAATGGGCTTGATGATGAACACTCAGGGGGTTCTAAGGCGGCAAGTGAAAAGCAAATTGATGAAGCTGCTGATAGCTTGCTGGAATCAATAACCGTAAAATAAAAGATGAAATGAAAAGAAAGACTGCTTCATTTACCGGGATGCGACCCATTTTCACGGGTTCGCCCTCTATCGTGCAAGGCGGCTTCAATCTGGACGTGGAAAACCAACATTTCGCTGTTGGCGATACCGTGCCTGCCGGAACGCTTGCTATCAAGGATGAGGTGAAAAGGACGGTGCAAGTCATCAAGACTGCAAAAGTGGTGGAAGTGGATGCGGAAAACACCAAGAAAGTAAGCCTGTACGTGGATGAGTTCTACGAGCCTTGCTTTGCCGTTGGTGATTTGGTGCTGAAAGACGGCACAGCCGCTACAGCCATTGCCGATGTTCCCACAATCGAAAAGATTGAGCGAAACGGAAACAATTACATTGTCACTCTCTCCAAAGCCATTGCCGGGCTTGTAAAGGATGATGTATTGGTAGAGGTTGTTTCGGACGGACAAACTGCCGCAAAATCAAAGGAGCGTGGCACTTCCAACTCCGTACTGATTGCCGATGTGGAAGTAGGCGAGTTTGAAACCTCTGTAGATGTTTCTGCCGACACCATGCAATACGCAATGTACGAAAGACGTGTGCCGCCTATCCCTGCCGGGCAAAAGGACACTACGGGCGATTACTTGAAAGGGAATCCCCACGTGAAATTAACGAAATCACACTAACTAAAATTAGCGTAACGACATGAAATCTATTTTTTCAACATTCAAAGGGCTTCACAAGGACGGCAAACCGCTTGACTTTTTGGCAACGTGGAAAAAGACTTTTGATAAGGCTTCCGAACGTGAAACAACCCTTTTTCAGAAGATGTACTGTGATAGTTGGTTTACTACCAACACGCCCCAAATGTCATTGACTGCCGAGGCACTTGTAGGTAAGTACAACTTGCGTATCATGGCTACATTGATTGGTGATGAATCACCTACACCTATGAGGCGTTCTGACGGCTTCGATGTGTGGACTAAGGAAATCCCCCGTGTGGGTCACAAGTTCCCCATGTATGCACGTGATTACCGTAAACTGATGGAGGTTTACGAAAATCCCCGTTTGAGTGAATCCGCTAAGGTGAAGCAAATTGAAAAGACCCTTACCCACGACATGAAAGATGCTTATTTGGGCTGTAAGGACGTGATGGACTTTATTGCTTTGATGGCATTCTCTAATTGGGGTGTGGCTCAGTTCGTGCCGGAAATCAACAATCCGGGTGGACGTAAGTACGAGGTGGATTATCAAATGCCGGAAACAAACAAGCTGGTATCAGCTTTCTTGTGGAACTCTGCCAATACCAAAGCTGGCAAGTTGTCCCCCGTCCTGATGTTGTCGGCTATCTGTAGTGACCTGCGTAACCGTGGCATTGAGCCGGGCGAAATCCTTATGAGCCAAGACCTCTATTTTTGGTTGCGTATGGACGAAACGACCCGTTTGTTGGTACATGGTAACGATAAAAAGGCTCAGACCGTAACAACGGCTCAGATGGCAGATTTGCTTGCTGGTAATGAAATCCCCCCTGTAACGGTGATTACCCGTAAAATGGGTATGGATATGGACGGTAAGCGTAAATCGCTTGAACCGTGGAATCACAACTTTATCTGTATCAAGCCTGCCGGGGTTATCGGTGAAATTCAGCCCGCCATTGAAGATAGCGAGTTGATAGAGGAAGAAAACGTGGACTACATGAACGCTGGCGGTGGTATTCGTATCGCCAAGTGGCGTACCGGGGAATCCACTGGTCAAGTTGCAGCCGAATATACACAAGGCTCTGGACGTTTGTTGCCTCTTATCACTGAAATTGGTGCTATCATCTGTTTACAGGTGCGTGGCTTTGAGGAAAAGGAAGTACCAGCCGATGCAAATGGTGTGGCACGTACCTATTGGACTAAATCCGAATTTGAGAGTGCAACAGCTCTTGAAGTAGGCTAAATCTTTTGCTTATGGAACTGGCAGTAAAGAAAGCGTTTATAGACAAAAACGACAAAGGCAAAATCTACAAGGTAGGTGAAACCTTGCATACCGATGAGCTTAACCGAGTTAATGATTTGGTTGCAAGGGGCATTTGTGTGATTAAGTCTTTGGAAAGTAAACAGGCTGAAAAGGTCACTTTCCAAGACAATGAATATGATTTGAATGTGGTAAAGGATGCTTTGGAATCCATCAATGCCCCCGTTGCCAAAAATGCCGGGGTTAAGAGTGTAACCAAAGCGATTGAAGCCCTTTCAGATGAGAGTGTAACGGCTTTGAAAGAAGCCCTTGAAAAATAGTAGTGATGGGAACTTTGACAAAATACAATGCGTTGGTGGGTGAGCTTGAACCCTATACCCCAAGCCGCCTTGCTTTGCAAAAGGCACTTGCTGATGTGAAGATAAGCGACTGGGATAGTGAGTACAATGCCGACACAGACCAACGCACGATAGCCATAGCCGCTATAAAGGTGCTAAAGCGGATGATTGTGCTTACCAATGACACGTTAGGTAAGTCCTCACAAGGCTACAGCGTGGAGAAATTGGAGAAGCGCATTAAAGACCTTTGCAACGAGAACGGTTTGGACGTTTCGGATTTTGTCGAAGTTTCTTCCATTACGGACGGCTCTAATTTGTGGTGATATGGCACGGAATAACGGAACTTTCAGATACACCGCTTTGCCCCTTGAAGCAACGAGGGATGAAGCAACGGGATTTTACACGGACGATGATGCGCCCGTGTGGGTGAAAGGCTGTGAGTGTCAAGTGGAGAAATTCATACCTGCCAAGCAACGATTGGGAACGGACGGGCAAATGTATTCATACACCTTTGATGTGTTTTTACCATCCTACTTTGAGGGTGATTTGAGTATAGGCGCACGTGTGGAAGTGACTTTGGAGCGTGGAGGTGTGGATGAGTTCACCATTTCGGGAATAGATGATACAAACCCTAAATACATAGAGATATGGGGATAATGCCGATGTTTGACAAAGGGGCTATCTTAAACCCCGTGGCTGCTTTCCAAAAGCAACTTGAATTGGCTTTCGTAACCTTGTTAAAATACATGGGCGAAAAGCTGGCTAAGTATGCTAAGGATAGCCACAACTACCAAGACCAAACGGGCAATTTAACCAACTCTATAGGCTATGCCGTGGTACAGAATAAGGAAATCGTTTACTATGGTGGGTCAGACCAGCCCGGAGAGGGTGCGAAAGCCATGTTGGAGGCTGCAATGAAGTATGCCGCCACGCTGCCAAACACTTTTTCCCTCATTATAGTAGCCGGAATGAATTATGCCGCCTACGTGGAAGCCAAAGGGTACAACGTGATTCTACCTGCCGAACTGAAAGCCAAAAGCGAACTTCCTGCCGAGATTAACAAGTTGGTGATGAAAGCTAATAAGAAAGCAATCGAATTATTCGGGAACGCAGCATGATAACGACTGAGGAAATAGCAACAAAGGTTTACGCCATGCTTCAAGCAAGCGAGGTGAAAAACTTCATTTCGGGTGTGATTGATTACGAGCGTAACGACTACACCAAAGAGGATGTGATAATTGTCCCTCATACGATAGACGGTGAAGCATCCGTGCGCTACGGTCAGATAAACGTGAATATTCATGTGCCGGATAAGGTGATAGCCAAAGGCAAGGGGCAAGCCGTTTACAGGACACATTTTAAGAGGCTCATAGAGATAAGGGCAAAGGTGGTTGAGGTGTTGAAAAACCATTATGAAAGTGGGAAAGGCTATAACTGGAACATAGGGCGGTTTAACCCACCGATTAAGGAGAAAGACCAAAACGAACATTTTGTTTCCCTTGCTTTGGAGCTTACAGTAAGAGAAAAGAGTATCAACTAATAAAAAATTAAGATTATGCCGATTTTAGCAACAATGGGGTTGAAAAAGATTTATATCGCCCCTGCCATGACCGATGGAAGTATGCCCGCAAAAGGCAACCAATGGCTTGATTTGGGCGATGTGTATCAAGACACTTGCAACTTGAAAGATGATTCTCCCGAAATCACGGAACATAAGTCGGAAACGTCAAGCAAGGTTATTACGTTGGTGGGTGAAACACCTACAAATGTGGAGCTTTCTTTGATGGACCCGGATTTGGAATTGCTTGCACGTTATTTCGGTGGTACTATTGCTGGAGAAAAGGGCAAGCGCACTTGGATTCGTCCACGAAAATTGGAATACAAGGAGTGGGCGTTATGGATTCAACCGGAAGAGGGCTTGTTTATCGGGTGTGCCAATGTGCGTATCATCCCGACATTCGAGATTACCTATTCTTCAAAGGGTATCTGCCTTGTGCCTATGACTATCAAGTTTCAATCAAACTTGCAAGCAAGCGAGGAAATGAGCGACCCAACAGTAGCATGACACTGAAAAAGTCTGAGAACCGATAGCCTCCTATCCCCGGATGGGGGGCTTTTTAACTTTTAAGACAAATGGAACAACTGAATAATGAACGTGAATTGACCCGTGAAGAACGCTTGGAAATCGAAGAAAAGGCGATACAGGCACTTGTGAACATGGGAGTGAAATTCAATGTACCGCTTAAAATTAACCCGGTAAAACCGCCACGCTTCATCCGTTGGTGGAATAAGCATTTTCCGAACCATGTAAGGATGTGGCGTGACAAACGTATTCCCAAAGGCTGGGATGTGTCCGAAACAGAAGTACCCAATGCCGCTTTGCAAACTATGGAGCGTGTATATATGCGCCACTTCCATTTGAAGCCTCTTTATTTGGGTACGATGGATTGTTTGAGGCGGTTGTATCTGAATATAGAATACGATGAGGAAAAGATACAAGCCGAACCCATACAGGAAAGCAAACGCCTTTTCAAGTATATTCCTCTGATGGCTGAGATTGCAGCCGTAGCCGTGCTTAACAATCCCGTGGTAGCAGACCCCTCTAAAGACAAAGAGGTGAAAGCCTTGAAAGCGTTTTTCATGGAACACCTTACATCTACCCGGCTTGAAAAGCTGGCAGACGTGATAAGCCAAATGATGAATCCCGGGGGTTTTACGTCCTCTATTCGGTCAATACGGGAGATAGGAACGACCAATCCGAAGAAACTCAAAGCAAACCGAGTAGAGTAATCGGGCTAAATAGCCCGTGGGGTAATCGTGGGGAAATTATCAAGTCCTTTGGCTGGACTTACGATTATCTGCTTTGGGGTATCAGTTGGCTAAACGTACAAATCATGCTGGCAGATGCGGCACGTGTGGAACAAGAGCCGGAGCAAACGGACGGAAACAAAGATGGTGGGAAGCCGCCTGTACAGCTAAAGACAAAGGATGATATTAAGAATTATCTGAAAGGAATAATATAATGGATAATATAAACGGAGCGTTGGCGTTCAAAGCCACCCTTGATATAAATGATTTCAACGTGTCGGCACAAGCGATGGAAAGGAGTATCAAACAGGTTTCATCCACAGCCGTATCGGAATCGTCTGTGATGGATAATTCCATTCAGAGCTTTGCGCAAAATGGGGCGAAATACATTGTTTCCTACCTCGTTGGGCAGGGTATGGGGACTTTGCTTCAAAGTATCGTGCAAACACGTGGGCAGTTTCAACAGTTGGAAATTGCCTTTACAACCATGCTCAAAAGTGGTACGCAAGCAAAGGGCTTGATGGATAGGCTTATTGATACAGCCGCCAAAACTCCGTTTGACCTTTCGGGCATTGCGAGTAGTGCCAAACAGATGCTTGCTTACGGCTCAACCGTGGATAATGTGGTGGATGAGCTGGTAATGCTTGGTAACGTGGCTTCGGGCGTGGGTGCGCCACTACAGGATATTGCCTACCTCTATGGAACGCTACGGACACAAGGCAGGGCATTTACCGTGGATATTAGGCAGTTTGCCGGGCGTGGTATTCCCATCTATGAGGAACTGGCTAAAGTGCTTGGCGTAACCAAAGATGAAGTTTCCAACCTTGTAACGGAGGGTAAGGTTGGCTTTGCGGAAGTAGAAAAGGCTTTCCAAAACATGACGGGTAAAGCCGGGACTTACTACAACCTCATGCAAGAACAAAGCAAGTCCCTAACGGGTATGATTTCCAACATGGGTGATGCGTGGGAACAATCGTTAAACAAGTTGGGTGCGGATAACCAAGATGTTTTTGCCGGAGCTATTGAAAGTGCTACCTATATGGCAGAGCATTTGGATGATATTTTGCGTATTTTGAAAGCCGTTGCTATAGGCTATGGAAGCGTGAAAGCCGCTATTGTACTGAATACATTAGCCACAAAGGGATATACGGGCGTTGCTCTTTTGGATAACACGGCAAGGCAGGCTAAGATTTCCTTAATGAAGTTGGAAGCCGTTGCTACTGGGCAGATGGTAGCTCAGACAAAAGCGATGGTTGCAGCCCAAAACAGCCATGTCGCAGCATTGCAAGCGCAACTGACGGTAGAGGAACACGCCAACATGGTAAAGCAGTTACGCATTGCCACCATTCAACAAATGCTTACCATCCAACAAGCAGAATACCTTTCCAATTTGAATCTAACGGCTTCTTCTGCCAATTATGAGGCGGTGGCTCTGAGTGTTCTTACCGTTGAACAAAAGCAAGCTCTAAGCAAGTTAGACTTGTCGGCTAAAAGTGCCGTGTATCGTGCCGCTTTAGAAAATGAGGTTGCCGTTAAGACACAAAACAGTGCGGCTACCTTAAATGCCATGCGTACCGATGTCAAGGCAGCAGCCGTAAAGATGGAATCGGCACGGGCTGATGCACTGGCGGCAAAGGCGGCTGTAGAACGTGCCTATTTGGAAGTGTACAGGGCACAACAGACTGGGAACGCTGAAAAGATAGCCATTGCCACTAAGAAGATGGAGGCAGCGGAGGATAACGCAGCTATCGCACGAAAGACGGCTTTAGCCACCCAATCCGATTTTTACGCAAAGAAAAAACTACTTGAAGCTACAGCCACCAAGCAATCCACAGCCGCTTCCGTGGCAGATACTACGGCAAAGACAACACAAGGGGCTGTAACTTCCGTACTGACTGCAATCACGACAAAAGCAACGGTAGCGGTGAAAGCTCTTTGGGCTTCCATGATGAGCAATCCTATCGGCTGGGTAATGGGATTGATAGGTGCATTAGTCAGTATAATTACTCTTTTTACGGGCAAACAAAAAGAAGCGACCACGGCAACGGGTGAATTTCAAGATACCACGAAAAAAGAGATTGACGATTTGAATTTACTTTTTGCCGTATTGCAAAATACGGAGAAAGGAACTCAAACACATAAAAATACGATTGAAAAAATCAATGCCGTATGTAAACAATATAATAAGACATTGCTTGATGAAAACGCTACACTTGATTTACAGCGTCTTAAATATGAGGAATTGACTACAGCCATTCAGCAAACTACAGCCGAAAAAATCAAGGCTAAATATACCGAACAAGCTATGCAAGAACTGGTACAAAGCCAAACGGATGCACTTGATAAGCTGAAAGAGAATGCCGAAGATGCAACCTACAAAGAAATTCAAGAAGTTATGGAAACCACCACGGAGGGTGTAACCGTTATGATGAATAAGGTTGTTGATGTGGCTTCAAGTTCTATTCGTGGAGCTTCGGGGGCTGTATGGGATGCGGTAGAATCTATGGCGGTAGAATCCGCAAACCAATTGAAAGGGCTAACAGGTCAAGCCTATACCGATGCGTTCAACAACTCATTGGATAGCATTGTTTTTGCCGTACAAAAGTCCACCGGGGCTACAGGTAAAGAAATGGATGCTTTCAAGGAAAATATAAAAACTTATCTTGAAAGTGTCGCACAATCAGCAAAAAAGGCAGATGAAACCATAGGCAAGGTAGATAGGCAACTTGAAAAATTCTATGGTAAAAAAGATACGACTTCTGTAACAGAGAGTACCGACTATGTGGCTATGTCGTTTAACGAGATGGATAAGAAAATAGGTGAAACTCAGAAAAGTATTGATACCCTCAATGCCAAAAAGGTAAAGGTGGAAGCCGATAATACCCAACTGAAAGAGCTGAAAGACTTGTTGGATAAATTGAATGGTGCTGTAAACACCAAGACTACAAACCTTAACACGGAAAAGGGAATATCAGACCGTATCAAGCAGCTTAAAGAATTGCGTGAAGCTGCCATTATCGGTAGTTCTGACTATAAGAGTTATGATACGCAAATAAAGAAGTTGGAAGCCCGTTTACCCAAGCATACCACGGGGGATAAAGCGGATAGTGCCGCCAAGCAACTACGTGAAAGGCAACTTGAAGCTGACCGCAAATTGGAGGCTGACCGTATTGCAGTCTTGGAAGAGGGCTACGAAAAACGCAAGCGCACCCTTTCGCTCCAACACAAGGAGGCATTGGATAATATAGACAAAGAGGAAAAGGCTTTGGCTAAAGCTCGTAAGGATGCCGGAAAAGGTGGCTTATCTAAGTCTGAAAAGGACGGCTTCGATGAAAGGCGAACACTTGAAAACAAGAAATATGACAAAGCCCAAAACAAACTCTTTGACGGTGAAATAGAGTACAAGAAACAGCAATATGCCTTGTATTTCCGTTGGGTGCGTAACATGGGCGAAGATGTAGCCAATACCCAATTTGCCACGCTTTTAAAAGGCGGTAAATCGTACAAGGAGTATGTGGAAAATGAAATCAAGGCTCTAAAGGATAAACAACAAGCCGGAACACTCACAGAGGGAGAAAGTAACCAACTTATTTCCCTTAATATGCAATACAATGAAATCACGGGGGCAAAGTCCGCTATGGATTCTTTCAAGGAATCTGTATCTAAGACCATTCAGCAAGCCCAAACACTTGCCGAGAAGTTGGAAGCCATAGCCGATGCAAAAGAGAAGCTGGCTAATGGAAGTTCCGGGCTTGTGGGTGCTGATGAAAAAGCGGAAGCCACTTTGTTTGTTTCAGAAGAAGATGAAAAGTTACAGGAAGAAGTACAGCAAAAGATACTTTCCTCTTACAGAACCTTTGAGGAACAAAGAAATGACATCCAAAAGGAATACGCCTTGCTGCGTGCTGCCGCTCAAAAGACGGGCGACCAAGAACGGATTAACCAAGTAAACAAGTCGGAGGCAGAAGCGTTAAGCACCCTTACCGCCAATATGTTAAAGCAATCGGATAGTTGGAAGAAGTTATTTGGCGATTTGGATAGCCTTTCTGTAGCTGAAATAGATAAGTTGGTGGCTGATATTGAAACAAAGCTAAAAGATGCGGATTTGAAACTGAATCCCGTAGATTACCGTGCTTTGATTGATAGTTTGAATCAAGCAAAGGAAACGCTTATTTCAAAGAATCCCTTTAAGGCTTTAGGCACGTTCTATGATGATTACATTGAAGCCAAAAAGAAGCTGGCAGAAGCCAAAGCGAATGTTGCTGCTGGGAAGGGTACGGATGAGGATGTGAAAAAGGCAGAGGCTGACATGAAGAAAGCCGCCAAAGGCGTAACCAAGTCCATTGAAACGATTACCGATACGGCTACCACGTGCGGCAATGCCATTGCATCCATGTTTTCTGATTTGGGACAGGATGATTTGGCAAACGGCTTAGGTACTGCAATGGAGTTGTTCGGGCAGTTGGGAAATGCCGCCGCCTCTGTAGGTAAAATGATGAGCGGTGACATATTGGGAGGCGTTACGGGTATGGTAAGTGCCGTTACTTCTGTAGTGGGCATATTTGCCAAATTGCATGATTCCAAGTATGAGAAGAAAATTCAAAATCTGCAAAAGGAAATAGATGCGCTGGAACAATCCTACAGCCGTTTGGAACGAGCCTACAATAATACTTATTGGGTGTTCAATGATAGCCAACGTGAAGCCTACGAAAAGAATATCCAACTGATTAACGACCAAATACGGGCTTTGGAACAAGAAGCCAACGTAGCAAAGAAGAATTGGGATTTTGCCCGTTACGCTCAACTCAACAAGGAGATTAAGGAACTCAACAAGCAGTTGAAGAATGCGGAAGAAAACGGAGATATGTTTTCCATCTATGAGGCTCAGAAAAAGAACCTCAAACAGCAACAAGAGGATTTGAGAAAGCAAATTCAAGCTGAAAAGGATAAGAAGAAAACCGATAACGGAAAAATCCAACAGTGGAACGAGCAAATAGAATCCATTACCCAACAGATAGAGGATTTGGATAGGTCAATGATGGAAACGCTTGCCGGAACGGATGTAAAAACCGCCATTGATGAATTTGCCGATGCGTTGGTAGATGCTTATTGCAAAGGTGAGGATGCAGCGGAAGCATTGGGCGAAAAGACAAAAGAAGTCCTTAAAAAAGCGGTTGTGGAAGCGTTGAAACGTGAGTTTTTGGCAAAGGGAATCAATGATGCCGTTCTCTATTTGGGAGAATCCATGAAAGACGGGAAACTAACCGATGTAGAGAAGCGAGAATTTGAAAGGATGGTGAACGCTGCCGGGGATTTGTTCAATTCCGCATTGGAGGGTATTGGTGATTGGATTAAGGATGTGGAGGAAGAAACCGTACAGCAAGACCCCCTTACGGGTGCGGTTACTTCCATGAGTGAGGAAACGGGCGGTGTGATAGCCGGGCGGTTGAATGCCTTTGTCATAAACCAAAGCGACCAAACCTCTATTATGAGGCAGGCACTTGTTTACCAAGCCGAAATAGCCGCCAACACGAAGTTGAGTGCATCAGAGCTGACGGAGATTAAAACTACTTTGAAGCGCATTGAAAATAAAGATAGTTCACTTTTATCACAAGGAATAGCATAGTTATGGAACTGGTACAACAACTTAAAGAGGATGGCAAGGCAAAGGGGCTTTGCCGGATGTGGCAAATGAAGCTAAGAACGGGGCTTGACTATGAGCAACTGATACAGCTTTACATTAAGGGCATAGATTTCTGTATATCGGAGAATTACCCCACGCTTGACTTTATACGGGAACACTTCAAAGGCAAATGCGAGGTTTACGGGGTGTTTGTGGATGATGAGGTTACGGATAAGGTGAATTTACCCGATGTGGTGCTGAATGGTGACTGCAAAGCTATGTTGGAGTATGACGGCTATTCTGTTTCACGGGTATATGCACGGCATGATTCCCATAGTGCCGTAAACGTGTCGGACAATGCGATTGTTACCATAGACGCTTTCGATAACTCGTATCTGTATGTGGCGGTAGCCGGAACGGATGCAAAGGTGCTTGTGAATCTGTATGGCAATGCCAAAGCGGATATAGAGGGAGTGGGGATAGAAGTTAGACAAATGAATAAAAATACTTACTGATATGGATAAGAACATGATTTTACACCTGCCTTTCGATGACCCGGACGGTAGTATAGCTTACGACTTTTCACAGTATCGCAACGATGCCACCTTATCGGATGGTGCGGATTTTTCTAAGAAATCTAAAGTGGGTAAATCACTTGCTTTGAATGGTACGGGCGAATGCGAAACAGCTCGTTCCATACCCTTTAGCGGTAATTTTACACTTTGTTTTTGGGTGCTGCCTGTTTCTCAAAAGTTAGGCTGGGTGCTGAATATGCCCGGTATAGACAATTATAAAGAGCAATGGCTTGATGTAATGCCCGATGGCTGGATTTTCTTTGCTTTCGTTAAGTCCGGCAATATGTTTACCGTCTATGAGAACACGACCCGGATATTCAGCGAAATATTACCAAAGACACCAACGGGGCTTTCCATCAACGACCAATCACTTTTTGGGACGAAAGCCTTGCTGGACGAAGTGAAACTGTTTGACGTGGCGAAAGAACCCCGTGAAATATTCGAGTTGCAGAAAGATACGGATGTGGAATATTTCATAGACGGAAAGAACTTCAAGGAGTTTGGGGTATTCGTTTCCAAAAGTGCCGGATTGGTTGGACGGTTGGAGCGCAAAGAAGCCTTGCAAGTGAACTGGGACAATTACCACGGTATTGTAAGGGATAAGAAGCGACCACGCTACAAGGAACGCAACATTACACTGGATTGCTTTATTGAGGCTTCGGGACGTGCCGCCTATGTGGAATGGGTAAACCTTTTCTTTTCCCAATTCGATGCGGAGGGGAACCACCGTTTGCGTGTGGACTATGACGGAAAGGCAAAGCCTTTGGTATATGAAGTGGAATTGCTGGATGAGGCAGACCCGGAAAAGAGCTGGGGACAATATAGCAACGATTTGATGGTGGGTACATTCCGTTTAAAGATGGTGGAAGATGAACCTGTGAAAAAGGTGCTTAGATATATAGGTGGAACTGCAAACGGCAAGGCTACGATTACCGTCACTTCGTCCAAGCTGCTTAATATCTATTGGGGTGACGGCACGCACACTTACGATGTGTCCGGCAGCGAACAAACGATAGAACACACTTACGTTACACCCGGTGAATACGAGATAATCGTTTCGGGCGTGATTGAAGACATTGAAAAATTTGAAACCAATGCTATTGTGATATGGGAACTCTTGAAATAATCAGGCGCAACGGTGAAAAGGTACGCTTGTTTTCCAAAGAGCCGTTTTGTACGCTGAAATCAGCCGCTCAAAACAGTTCCTTAATGGGGGATGATAACGTACAGCTTTCCATTGTTTCCTCTGAGTTGCTTAATTTAGGCAAGGGAGATAAAATCATAGTGGAGGGTGAAGAATACACCATCCGTACTAAGGTGAACCGTGAAATGCTTTCGGACAACCATTATGTGCATGATGCCACTTTCTACGGAGTGATGTACGAGCTGATGAAAAGCCTGTACCGAAACACCGATGCAAACGGGAAATCCAGCAAAAGCACGTTTGACCTCACTTATAATATCCGGGACTTTGTAAAGGTGCTTATCTACAACGTGAGCCGTGACTATCCGGGCTTATGGGCTTTCGATGAAGCTAATTGCCCGGACACAGAACCCCGTACCATTTCCTTTGCCCGTAACAATTGCCTACAGGTTTTGCAAATGCTTTGCAGTGACCGTGAATTTGATTTGGAGTTTCTCATTACCCAAAAGGACGGGGTGCGTACCATCCACATAGGAAAGTTCGGTGCAAAAGTTGTGCCCCCGGGTGGCAACGCTTTCTTTGAGTGGGGCAAAGGCAACGGCTTGTACAAGCTCAAAGAGCAAAAGGTAGATGATAAGACCATTATCACAAGACTTTGGGTGGAGGGTGGCACGACCAACATTCGGAGTGATTACAGGGACTATTCAGAACGCCTACAGCTTCCGTTTCCAGTGCGTTTGAACAAAAAGGAACACAAACTATGGGACGGTACAATAGTACCGCCTCAGAGCGAATATATAGGCATATCCGATGATAACAAGCGTTATTTGGAGGATGGCGATTTGAGGGATGCACTGGGTAGTGATGAGGATGCTGTGACGTATGATAATATTTTCCCGAAACGGACGGGTACGGTTACTGCTTTGGTGGTTGATGATATAAACAGCTTCATTGATGATACAATGGACTTTGACCTGAACGAGAAAGACGATAAAGGTACAAAGTATCTGATTAACGAGGTATCGGCAAAGATTACTTTCATTTCGGGTAAATTAGCCGGACAACAATTTGAATTGGCGCAAAAGGGAGGATACGACCATGCAACAAAAAGGTTTACGCTCATTCCATTTACGGACAACAGGGGGCTAACTATTCCTACCACTGAAAGCGAGGCTTACCGAATAACGGAGGGTGACACGTATAAGATTACGGATATTCACCTGCCTAAATCTTATGAAGATGATGCAGAGGAAGATTTATGGTATGCCGGATATAACGAGTTCAAGCCACGCACACAGGCACGGGCGCAATATCAGCTTACCTTTGAACGTTCCTATTTTTTGAACGCTTTGCCAAGCGATAGCGAAACAACCGTCTTTCATGTGGGTAACTATGTACCCGTGAAAGATGAGCGTTTCGGTATTGAAAAGAATATCCGCATCCAAAAGGTGACAAAGAACCTGCTTGTGGAGCATGACTATACACTGACCCTTTCGGACATTACAGCCATTTCCCCAATCACTCAAACGGTTGTGGATGTTGGACGGCACGAAACAATCATAGAAAACAATCGGCTTCGGGACTTGACTAAGGCACGGAGGGGATGGCGTACAACAGAGGAACTGCGTACAATGGTGTATGATACGGATGGTTATTTTGACCCCGAAAACATCAAGCCCAATTCCATTGACACCAATATGCTTACGGTGGGGTCTAAGAGCCAACAATTTGTTTTGATAGATGTGATACTGCAAGCCAACGTAAACGGAATATCCAATCGTTTTGATGCTTCTGCCGGGGTATTGGCTCACTTGACTATTGATGATGAGATAATCAAGCATTGGAACATGGCGGCTGGCTCATTCACTCTATCAAGCCCAAAGGGGTACTATGTGTTTGCCAAGTGCTCCAAGAAAAGCACGGATGGCATTTGGTATGTGACACAGGAACAACTAAAGGTTGAACCAACCGAAGACCCGAACAACTATTATTTCCAAGTGGGTATATTGGGGTCGGTGCATTCGGATGATGATTTCAGGGACTTTACCACTACCTACGGATTTACCCGTATCAACGGAAACACTATCACTACGGGTAAGATTATAACAAGCGATAAGGAGTGCTATTTGGATTTGGACGGCAACAAGTTCCGTATCGGTGATTCTTCAAGTTCTATTGATTGGAACGTAACGGCAAAACGCCAATTAACGTTGCACAACGTCCGTTTGCTTTCTGATAGTGGGGACACCTCACATATCGGGGTGTTCCGTGGCACATATAATCCGAAGTACGTGTACTATGCTGGGGATGAGGTGACTTACACGGCGAATGGTGAAACGTGTACCTACCGATACACCAACCCCACGCCAAGCATGGGCAACTTGCCTACCAATTCCGTATATTGGTCGGTTGTGGCGAAAGGTTCTACTGGGGATAAGGGAGAAAGCGGTTTATCCGTATTCTATACCTATAATGACAGTGAAACCAAGCCTGCCACCCCTACGGGGGATGGCTCTACGGGAGGTTGGCACAGAACTTCGTCCGAAAACGTGGTTTGGATGAGTATAAAGAACGCCAAGACCGATACGGAGGGTGCGTGGGGTATTCCTTTCCGTGTGCGTGGTGCTGATGGTACTTCAATCAATATCAAAGGTTCTAAGGATAATGTTTCACAACTGCCTACCGTTGGAAATTCAGAGGGCGATGCTTATCTAATCGGGGGCAACCTCTATATTTGGGATGGTACGAACTGGAAAGATGTTGGAGTTATTAAGGGGGAAGATGGAAAGAGTAGCTATCTTCACAAGAAGTATTCCGATGATGGCGGCAAAACGTTCACAGCTGGGAACGGTGAAACACCCGGAAGATGGTTGGGTTTGTACGTGGATATGATACCTACCGATAGCGACAAACCAAGTGCTTACAAGTGGAGCGACACGAAAGGACAAGACGGAACGCCCGGTTTACCCGGTGAAGATGGGCGTACTCCATACTTCCATATCAAGTATTCGGACAACGGGGGAATGTCGTTCACTGCAAACAATGGTGAAGAGCCGGGCGACTACATAGGGCAATACACCGACTACGTGCAGAAAGACAGTGATAATCCGATGGATTACACTTGGGCTTTGATTAAAGGTGAATCGGGTACAGGTGGAACGGATGCCGGAGCTGGCGAATATTACGAGTATCGTTACGCTAAAAATGGCTCGACTTTAGTACCGCCCGATTTGGATGTTAATTCTTCCAACCCTACAGGGTGGAGTACGGAAATGCCGAAAGTAGGAGCGTTGGAATATATTTGGTGTACAATGGCTAAGAAGTCCGGGCTTGCAGACCGTACCAAATTTCATTTGCCCATTGAAGCTAACGACACTTCAAGCATTGCCGATATTTCGGGTAACGGTTATAATGGTGTGCTGGGCGGTGGGACGGTAGTAAAAGACGGAACGAGATATGCCCTCAATCTGAGTGGTGGAATGGAGAGCCGTATTCCTTATGATTTACCCTTTGGGGAAAGTTTTACACTCTGTTTTTGGATGAAGTCAGACCAAAATCAAGTCAAGTGGATGTTGAACGGATATAACGGTAGGCACTATGTGGAAAAGAGTATTGCAATCACGCCTAATACGTGGTTTCACCTTGCATTCCGTTTTAATGACCGTACCGTTACGGTATTCAAAAACGGAGAGCAATTACATAGTGGTAGCGTTAATATCATGGCTGTAGGCTTTGCTATTTACGATGATGATGTATTCGGCTCTGCCGTGTATTTCGATGATATACGTTTGTTGATGGGGGCTTTACCTGTGAATGACATTGCTTCCGTAATGAATGGCAAAGCAGACCTGATGATACAGAAATGGAGTACCCCTATTCGTGTAAATCCTTATGATGGTGAAGATGGAAAGCCGGGTGTTAGTGTGACATTGGCAGATGTGGAATATGCACAAAGCACGTCAAATTCAGTTGCGCCTACTACGGGGTGGCAGACAACCGCCCCGACATGGATAAATGGGAGGTATATATGGAGTAGAACGAAAGTATCTTATTCAGACAACACGACTACCTACACTAAGGCGGTTTGTATTACAGGCGGCAAAGGCTCTACGGGTGATAGCGGTGTTGGCGTAAGTTCTATTATTGAACAATACTACCTATCCAGTTCGGCAACCTCATTACTTAATGGCTCATGGAGTACAACACGCCCAACTTGGAAAGACAAATGGTATATATGGACACGCTCGGTTATCACTTATACGAATGGAACGAGCGACACTACGGCTGCAATATGTGTAACGGGGTCGAAAGGTGATAAAGGTGAAGATGGAAAGCCGGGTGATAAGGGGGAGAAAGGTGATAGCCCCGTACTTGTTTACAGGGGTATTTATGATTCATCCAAGACTTATTACGGGAATAGCAAGCGGTTGGATGCTGTAAAATACAACAATCAATACTATATAGCCCGTATAGATGCTGGAACTTTCACTGGGTTCGTACCGACTAATACAGGCAAATGGAATACTTTTGGAGCGCAATTTGAAACTATTGCCACAAACTTATTATTGGCTGAGGGGGCAAATATTGGAGATTGGTTTATTAAGGGTGGTAAGATTGTTTCCACTATGGGTGATGGCAATAGGATAGAGTTGGATGCTTCAATGGCTCGTATTTATATTGAATCTTCAAGTGGTGGTGGTGATTATGCGCTTGTTGATTTTGGTGCAAAAATGACAATAGATGCCAACCGTGGAATTTTTGAAACAAGGGCTAAAAATGCTCCTAACTATTCTAATGCGGTTTCCTATATGTCACCAACGGGAATATTCTCAAATATGGCAGGTACGGACGGTATGCCAGCAAGTAGCGGATATACGCACCGTGGGGCTATTGTTGGGCTTGGTTTTGCAAATGTTCCGGCAAGAACATGGGATATAAATGCGGTAGATACAATCGTGGCAGGTGTTTATGGTCGGGCTTCTAATTCGGGGACTGCACCAGCCTTTGGCGGTTTCTTCTATGATTTATTTGCCGGAGGCTTGATTTTTGGTCGAAAGTGTATTACAGGAACGTCGAATAACACATGGTATTTGAATAGAGAAGATACCGTGGTAATAGGGTACACGTCTGCCGCATCAGTAGTGTATCTTCCGGCTTCTCCTAAAGAAGGGCAGGTTATATTTGTAAAGCAGTGGTGGAGAGGCTATATGAGATTCAGACCAAGAAGCGGCTACCTAATCTATGATGATACTTCGGTAAATGACTACTACGATTTTGTAGAGGGTCAAGGTGGTATGTTTGTATATACCGTAGGATATGTAGATGGAGTTAAAAAACAAGCATGGTTAGTAAGTAGATGGAAATACTAAAAATATGGAAGAAAGAGTATTATACGGATATATGGATGGCGACTATCTACAATGTATAGAAATAGCCCCTATTCCTCAAAAAATCAGAAATGAGAAAACGGGGGAAATAACAACACGCATGGTATCGGTTATTGAACAGGTGGCTGAACTGCCAACCATATATAAGCCAGTGGATGCAATAGATGAAAGTAAACAAAACACAGATAAGGAGGGCTATGTTGTGCGCATTGTGCCATACGATGCCGGGGACAGGATTTCATTCAGATACATAGAAGTCCCCGACTTTCAAAAGGTGGCACATGAGATTGAACGCTCAAAGGAGGTGTTGGCAAGTAGCGATTATAAGATAATCAAATGCTACGAAGCCGCCCTAATGGGGTCTGCAATGCCGTATGAAATAAAGGAATTGCATAATGAAAGGCAGTTGCTAAGAGATAAAATCAATGAACTTGAAGCACGTTATACCTCATTATCTGATGATATACTTTAATTATAATCATAAATGTGTTTATTGAACACATTTATGATTATATTTGCAGTTAAATAAACTTGATTTACTCAGTGAATTATGGAAACAACGATGTACAGCCTACGGATTCTTTCCAAAGGTAAGGTTACAGACCTTTCCAATGGTTTTGCTTTGGGTGGTGTTCCGTTTACCGTCTTTGTACGACCTAAAGAGGTTACGATGGAAACAAGTACGCTGCTTAAATGCAAGCTCATTTGTGATAAGGAATTTGGTATGTTCCCCGTACCTATCGGGGATTGGACGCCCGGAGCGATAACCGTAATATCCCCAAACGGTATCGACCTTTCGGTATATGATGTGTATTGGGGTGCTGGTGAAACTATTAAATAACTTATAGCTATGGGATTATTATTGGGAAGCGGAAACACGAAACCGCAATATCCTTACGACCAATGGTATGGGGTGCAAGGTGATTTCAACTCACAGGACTACAAACTAAAGCGTGTGGGTAATTTGGATTTGCACCGTACATTACCCATTCAAGCGAAGCTGAAACGCTTTGTGGAAAACCCTGACGGCTCGGTTAAGTATTACCTTAACCAAAATGACAGCCGTAAAAAGGATTCGGGTGCAACGGCTGTGATTGACAGCACGGACGGTAATGTAATGCTTGAAAAGCCGGAATATTACTTCAAGTTGGAGATAGAGGGGACGAAATGGATTCGTGCCTATTCCGAATATCCGTTGCCCGGCTTTATCAAGATGGAACGAAAGACGGTAAGCCCGTGGTATGCAACGGTGGATATTACCAACTCTGTAGCCGTTTCGGGATGTTGGCTCACTTGGAATGGCGATGAAATTGCAAGGGATTCAGACGGATTTGTTATACTCAAAGCGAATGCCGCACAATTCAGAGGTGGTTCGGGTGCTGGTGATGCCGCTAAGGATGGTACTTACAACTCCATGTTGGGTATGCCTCGTACTTCCATTTCAAAGGCTGGTGTTCGTCCTCTTTGCAAGAACGGAACACACCACGGGGCGTACAGGGTGTACAATGAAATTGCTTGGTTGCAACGTGTGGAATATGCCTCATTGCACTGCCAAGATGCTTACACCGAAACGCTGACTGCTGACGGATTCCATCAAGGAGGCTTAGGGAGTGGTCCGGTTGTTAATGGTACGGAGTGGAATACATGGGGAGGTTACAAACCCTTTGTGCCTTGCGGTGTTACTGCAACGCTGGGAAACAACACGGGTAAGGTGTCCTACACCATCAAGGGATGGACTGGTGGCGATAAGGTGGTACAAGTAACCTCTTACCGTGGCTTGGAAACTCCTTATGAATACTTGTGGATGCTTGCTGATGATGTACTAATTTGGCATAAAGCGGATGTATCTATTGCCTATGTATGCGAAGACCCGACAAAATTCACCTCTCATTCAGATAGTGCTACTACCGTACCTATCGGATATGAAGCCATTACGGAGCTTCCACGAACTGAGGGCTATGTGCTTTCTATGGCTCATTCCACTAAAGGCTATTCCTTTGCCGAAAAAGTAGGAGGTTCAAGTAATAAAGGCTATTGCGATTACTATTGGACTCCCACAGGTGGTAGTACGTGGTCTGCTGTAGGCTGGTATGGTGCCCTTTTGTCTGCTCTTGCGAATTATGGTGCGGGTGCGGGTTTCGGTTTTCTGAATGCGAATTATCGTTCCTCGATTGCGACTGCGCACATTGGGTTCCGCTTGTGCCGTT
>NZ_JBCODG010000001.1:124522-147505 GCF_040928965.1 Bacteroides sp. 2201st1_D9_2201SCRN_220225
CTAAAAACATAACAGGGTTGTGGCGGCTGGTGCCCTTTTGTCTGCTAATGCGAATAATGGTGCGAATGCGGGTTTCGGTTTTCTGAATGCGAATTATCGTTCCTCGATTGCGACTGCGCACATTGGGTTCCGCTTGTGCCGTTTTTGACGGACTGCAAAACTCGGTGAACGGAGCAACGAAAATGGCGTTGGATTGAAAAAAATAAAAACATAACAGGGTTGTGGCGGCTGGTGCCCTTTTGTCTGCTAATGCGAATAATGGTGCGAATGCGGGTTTCGGTTTTCTGAATGCGAATAATCGTTCCTCGAATGCGAATGCGAACATTGGGTTCCGCTTTTACCGTGGTTTCAACTTATAACTGTTGCTGCCACGCCCTTACCTCACAGGGACTATCGGCACGTCTGATAGTTGGTAAAATAATATGGATTAGGACGGTGCAAGTAAGTAATTGAAAGCTCTGTTTTAGAACAACGGCACAAATGGGTGTAGTAAAGACTGAATACGGGTTATGTTATACGGCTGATACCTGCTTTAATCAATACTCGGATTTTGAGGATTGCGGTTTATATGTCGGTGATACAGGAAAGATATTCATTTCCCAAGCTAAGAAAATTAAGAATGTTTATCACTTGATATATGAATGCTCCAACCTCATACGGGCGCAATATAAGGCACAGCAAGGCAAAGGAGAGCGTACCGAAATATCCAAGTTCAATGAGAACATTTTGGAGAATTTGGATAGCTTGTACTGGGACTTGCGCAATGAAACTTATACCCCCGGTGAATATCGGATTAAGGTTATATATGAGCCGAAAGAAAGGGTGATTATGATTGCCCCGTTCTTCCCGGACAGGATAGTACACCATTGCATTATCAATGTGTTGGGGCGTTACTGGACTAACTTCTTCATTGCGAATACATACGCTTGTATCAAAGGGCGTGGTATTCATAAATGTATGGAGGATGTGCATACGGCTTTAATCATAGACAGAAAAGGTACAAGGTTCTGTTTGAAGATTGACATCAAGAAGTTCTATGATAACATAGACCACGCAGCATTGAAAAGGATAATCCGCTACACTATAGCGGATGAACAACTGTTAAGGCTGTTGGATAAGATAATAGATAGTAACGGTAAAGACAAGGGGCTGCCAATAGGCAATTTCACAAGTCAATATTTGGCTAATCTCTATTTAGCATATTTCGACCATTGGGTTAAAGAAGAACTGGCTAAGATAGTGATGAAGCGTTTTGGGGTGAAAATCTACTACTATCGCTATATGGATGATATGGTGATACTATGCGCTGACAAAGAGGCACTGCATTTCGTACTCGACATGATGGGGCTTTACTTGGGTGGCGAATTGAAAGTAGAGATTAAAAGCAACTGGCAGATATTCCCGGTTGATGCTCGTAGCATTGATTATGTGGGATTCAAACAAAACCATTACGGCATATTGCTAAGAAGCGGTATTCTGAAAAGGTTTTATAAGAAATTCCACCGCACCATCAATAAATACGAAATCAAAGATGAAACGGATATTAAACACTTCTTCCCATCTGAATATGGCTGGATAATCAGATGCTCGGAGGAACACAGTAAATTCATTTTTAATAATTGTTTGAACGATGGAAGCAAATGTTTTGACTACAGGGCTGCTGGCTAAGACTAAGCCGGAGGTGATAGATTCTCTTAATAACGGGCAGGGAACGTTCCTTTATAACCATAACATCAAAGAGGTTAAGGTTATTGCAGACAAAGAGGGTGGCATTGAGATTACGACTGATGCGGAACGTGCCACAGGCACGATGTTCCAATATGACAGCGTGAGGGTGGAATATCCAAAAACGGCTGATAATATTTTCAGCACGTTGCTTACTGCAAGATACCCGGCTAAGACAGAAAGTAAGCTGGTAAACGAATATCAGTCTGCCATGCTGGGCTTGCTTGCCGAAAGTGCGAAATCCCCCTATGAGAACTTTTTGAAAGACCGTTTGGCTATCCGTGAAATGGTGGATGCCGATTGTGAAACCTATAATATACCGATGGACTTATGAACGAGGTAATGGACTTTGAGGAAACCGAATCCTTGAATGAAGATATTTTCGATTGTGAATACACCTCAGTAGATGCCGTGATTAATGAGGTCACGGTGTTTACGGGATGTAAGGAAAGACAGACAGAGAACGGAACGAGAACACTAATCGCCTATGGCGAGGGTATCGGTGCATCCGCTTTCTATACTGATAGTAAGAAGTTGAAAGATGTTGTTTTAGACCCGAAGCGCAAATATCCATTTCGTGCCGTAATCAAAGTGGTACGCTATGGAACGATGTACGGGTTTAAGTTCTTTCCACCGAATACTCCAATCACGCAGGAGGATAGGGATAACTTTGAGTATTACAAGCGAAACAAGTATAAGAAAAACCGATGATGGAAGAAAGTTTGAAAGTAGCACAAGGCATAAGCGATTTTGGCTTTATGGTGATAGTGTGCGCTGTGTTTCTCTGTTTGGCGGCTGCACTTATGGTAGCTTGTTTCAAGTGGTTCAAGTCTATCATTAACGACATGATTAAAAGCAATCAGTCTATGGTAGCCGAACTTCTGACGGAAACCAAAACCCAAAATGATATGCTCACTGACATTGCAGAGGGGTTAAGACCCGAAACGCAGTTGCGGATAAAAAACATATCAAGCATTTACTTTGACCTTGCCGTTGAGAGGGTTTGCCGTATAATAAAGAAAGTGCGTGAAGAAAACCACATCGCAGACCGTGAAGCCACGAAAGCGAAAGTACACACCTTGATTATGAATATGCACGAGGACAGAAACAGCCGATTTGATGCATATTCGTATCGAGGGAAACGATTGTCAAGCTACACTTCGCCCGAATGGATTGAATGGGTAGAGCAATGTGTGTTGTCAGAGGTTTATGCGGAAACGGTGAACAATGGCAGAGCTTATACCAATGTACAAATGGTATATGACAGAATTAAAATAGATTTTTACCATAAATTGAATCAAGAATGAAGATACTTATAGACAATGGGCATGGAGAAAATACACCGGGTAAACGCAGCCCGGATGGAACTTTCAGGGAGTATGCCTATACAAGAGAAATTGCGGATGAAGTCGTGCGTGAACTGGCTAAACGTGGCTATGTAGCGGAACGCATTGTTAAGGAGAACTTGGACGTGCCTTTGGCTGAACGTGCAAGGCGTGTGAACGAGATTTGCGCCCGATATGGAGCTAATAACGTGTTGCTTGTTTCCATCCACTGCAATGCTGCCGGGAATGGCGAATGGATGAATGCCCGTGGATGGTCTGCCTATACCACTAAGGGCAAAACGAAAGCTGACGAACTGGCAAACCGAATGTATGATGCTGCCGCTTGCTTTATTACCGGGCAAAAGATTAGGCGTGACTATTCGGATGGCGACCCGGATTGGGAGGAAAATTTTTACATCCTTTCCAAGACGAAATGCCCGGCTGTATTGACGGAAAATTTCTTCATGGATAACAAGGAAGATATTGCTTACCTTACATCTATGGAGGGGAAACAAAACATTGTGAACACCCACGTAGAGGGTATAATCCAATACATCAAGGAATATGAGAAATAAAGCGTTTTTGATATTAATCGCCCTCTGTGGGCTTTTGATGGCGGCTACCTTTGGGCTATGGGCTTATTGTTCCAAGTTGAAATCAGAAAAGGAAAGATTGGATGGCAACCAAACCGCCTTGTTGGAGAAAATAAAATTTTACCAAACAGAATCCGGAAAATCCGCTGCTTCTGTACAGGCATTGACTTTATCCAAGTCTGAGGTGGAAAAGCATTGTGCCGACTTGACGAATACCGTTAAGGAACTTGACTTGAAAGTAAAGAGGTTACAAGCGGCTTCCACGAATGCAACAAAAACGGAGGTGGAGGTACAAACCATAGTTAAGGATAGCATTATATACCGTGATACATCCTATCTTAAAGTCCAAGCAATACGATGGAAAGACCCGTGGATAAATGTTGATGGCTTAATCATGCCCGATAAGAAACTGGATTTACGCATACAATCTGTAGATACCCTATTTCAAGTAGTGCATAGAGTGCCTAAGCAATGGTTGTTTTTCCGATGGGGAACAAAGGCTATTAGGCAAGAAGTTGTAAGTAGCAATCCCCATACCAAAATAGTGTATTCGGAATATATAGAATTGAAGAAACGGAAAAAGAAATGATTAGGTGTTAGTAATAGAGTAGAACTTTTGTTCTGAGCCGGGTTCGCTGTGAAGTGCGCCCGGTTTTTCTTTGTCCTTTGAAATAAAAGTCATATCTTTGCAGTACCGATTCTGAAAATCGGTGTTGCATTGTACCCCTGTATTCTTCTTTTGGAGAGGCAGGGGTATTCAACAAAAATGCAAAAGTTCTACTATAGTTCTACGAAAAATTGAAATAGTCTCGCAAGTGACTGATACTCAAAGTTGGATTAGAAGTTTCCTAAACTTTAGATAGGGGTTCGATTCCCCTCGGAGCTACGAAAGGATGTCTGTTATGATACGGACGTCCTTTTTTTGTGTGCGGAACTTCCTGCTGCTGTAGAGGAGTATCCGTAAAATTCTGTAGAAAAGAGAAAGAGGAAACCCCGTCACACCGGGATTTCCTCTTTCTCTTATTTTTATCCTATTTATATAATAGGAATTATTTTGCTTCTTCAACAGCTACTGCCTGTTCTGTATCTTTTTTGTTCTTCATCAGCATGTAAGCGATAGGAGATGCAACGAACAGAGAAGACAGTGTACCGAATACAACACCCAGAATCATGGCGAACGCGAAGCTGCGGATGGAATCACCACCGAGGATGAAGATACACAGCAATACAATCAACGTACTCAGTGAGGTATTGATGGTACGTGCCAGAGTCGTGTTCAGTGAATCGTTGAACAATACTTTCTTGTTGCGTTTCGGATAGAGACCGAAGAACTCGCGTACACGGTCGAAGATTACCACCTTATCGTTGATTGAGTAACCGATAGCCGTCAGGATAGCACCGATAAACGTCTGGTCGATTTCCAAAGAGAACGGCAGGATGCCCCAGAACATGGAGTAGGCGCCCAAAATGATAATCGTGTCGCAGGCCAGTGCACATACGGAACCGATAGAGTAGGCAATGTTGCGGAAACGGAGCAGAATGTACAGACCGATAGCAATCAATGCCAATACAACAGACCAGATAGCGGATACCTTGATGTCGTCTGCAATACTCGGACCTACTTTCTGTGAGCTGATGATACTGCCGCCCGTATGGTTCTCACGGTCGATGAAGGTTTCCAGCGTGATATTCTGGGTCAGCAACGGCTTCAGGGTCTCGTACAGGTATGCTTCGATTTCGGAGTCGATGTTGTTACCTTCTTCTTCGATACGGTAGTTGGTACTGATACGTACGGTCTTGCCGTCAGCACCGATAGCGATGACACTGACATTGGCATCGCCGAACTTGCTGGAAATCAATTCGCGTACCTGTTCGGGTTCTACCTTGTTCTCAAACTGTACCTTGAAGTTACGTCCGCCGGTGAAGTCGATGCTCTGGCTCAAACCGCGGATGCTGAGGAAGCCGATGCAAACTACAACCGCTACACCTGCCAGCGTCATCCAGAGTTTGTTTCTGCCCATGAAGTCGAAGTGTACATTCGCCATCAGGTTCTTGGAGATTCCCGTAGAGAATGTCAGGTTCAGCAACTTGTCTTTGTTCATGAAGTGCTCGTAGAACAAACGTGTCATGAACACAGCGGTAAAGAATGAAATCAGGATACCGATAATCAGTGTCGTGGCGAAACCGCGGATAGGACCGGTACCGAAGTTGAACAGGATGATACCTGTGATGATAGATGTCAGGTTAGAGTCGAAGATTGCGGAGAAAGCATTGGAGTAACCGTCGGCAAGTGCTTTCTTGACACCTTTACCTGCACGCAACTCTTCTTTGGTACGTTCGTAAATCAATACGTTGGCATCCACAGCCATACCGAGCGACAGTACCATACCGGCAATACCGGACATCGTCAGAGCTGCCTGGAAGGATGAGAGGATACCCAGTGTGAAGAACAAGTTCAATATCAGAGCGCCGTTGGCAACCATACCCGGGATGAAACCGTACATGGAGCACATGTAAATCATCAACAGAATCAATGCCACAACGAATGACATGATACCGGCGTTGATGGATGCCTGTCCCAAAGACGGACCTACGATGTCTTCCTGTACGATGTGGGCAGGAGCCGGCATCTTACCTGATTTCAATACGTTTGCCAAGTCTTTTGCCTGTTCGGGAGTGAAGTGACCGGTGATTTGTGAGTTACCGCCGGTGATTTCCTGATTTACGTTCGGTGCGGAGTATACATAGCCGTCCAGTACAATGGCGATGGCTTTACCTACATTCTGTTTGGTGAGTTGTGCCCAACGGCGTGCACCGTCCGTATTCATAGACATGCTTACGGCAGGTTTGCCATAGTGGTCGAATTCGTCTTTGGCGTTTACAACTACGTCACCTTCCAGCGGAGCGCGTCCGTTACGTTCGGTAGACTTGATGGCGTACAATTCGAAAGTCTGTGCTTTCGGGTCGTATTCAAAAGGAGAAACACCCCACTTCAGGCGCAGGTCTTTCGGCATTTCAGCCTGAATTTCCGGCATGGAGAGGTATTTGTTGATATCAGCGGTATCCTTGTAGTTTGCATAACCTACAACAGGGCCTTGACCGCTGGGATTTACCTGAAGAACTGCCAGCAGCGGATGTTCTTTCTTGATTTGCTCAAGGTCGGCAGCCTGTGTTTTGCTTTCACCTTTCAGTGCTGCGGCAAGGCTGTCGGTAGTGCTGGTAGCTTGCGCTACGGCGGGAGCTTCGGCAGCTACGCTGTCTGTTGCTTCTGCTGCGTCTTCTGTGGTAGCCAGGATTGCACGCAATTTGGCATCAGCCGATTGCAGGTACGAAGCAACGTCTTTTGCGTTGTATGTTTCCCAGAATTCCAGGTTGGCAGAACCTTGTAGCAATTTTCTTACACGTTCAGGCTCTTTGATACCCGGAAGTTCCACCATGATACGTCCCATTTTGTCTTCCAGGCTCTGGATGTTGGGCTGAACCACACCGAAGCGGTCGATACGGGTACGGAGTACGTTGAATGAGTTGTCAACGGCTGCCTTTACTTCTTCGCGCAATACTTTTTCAACTTCTGCATCGGAAGATTTCTGGTTTACCTTGTCCTTTAGCTGTTGGGTAGCGAACAGTTGTGAGAGTGAAGCATCCGGAGCGATTCTGTGATACTCTCTGATGAACAACGTGATAACGTCGTCCTGGCTGGTAGTAGCCTGTTTTGCCGCAGTGGCCAGTGCCTGGTTGAATGCTTCGTCAGACTTGTTGTCCGCCAATGCCTTGATGACATCGGGTACCGACACTTCCAGGATGACGTTCATACCACCCTTCAAGTCCAAACCTAAACTGATCTCCATTTCACGACATTGTTTCAGCGTCCAATTGCCGAACCACACTTTCTCGTTTGACAGAGAATCGAGGTAGTCCTGTTCTACTTTCACATCGCCTTTTGCGAACTCTTTAGCCTTATGGGCGTAATGGCGGGTCACAAAAGAGAAGGAGAGATAGAACACACACACCAGTGTGAGCAATATCGCAAAAACCCTTACAAATCCTTTGTTTTGCATGTTACTTTTAGTTTATTATGATTACTTTTTAATTGATTTCTATTGTATATAAGGCTGCAAATATAGCTTTTTTTTCACAATTCTTACTTCATACCGCGATTTTTTAACATCGGCTCTAATTGCGGTTCTGACCCTCTGAAATTCTTGTAGAGTGTCATCGGGTCTTCGCTGTCTCCTTTTTCCAGCACATTGCGGCGGAAAAGGTCGGCGGTTGCCTTGTCGAAAATGCCGTGTTCCTTGAATGCCTCAAAAGCATCGTTGTCCAGCACGTTTGCCCACAGATAGCTGTAATAGCCTGCGGCATAGCCGCCTATGATGTGATTGAAATAGGTGGTGCGGTAGCGGGGAGCTATTTCGGGGATTAAACCGAGTTGGTCCATAGCTTCTTTTTCATAGGCTACGACATCGATACCTTTCGTATCCGTCAGGTTGTGCAGGTTCATGTCGAGAATGGCGGCTGCCAGCAACTCGGTGGTCATGAAACCCTGGTTGAATGTCTTTTGTTTCAGTATCTTTTCGATGAGGCTGTCGGGGATGACTTCGCCGGTCTGGTAATGTCTGGCGTACATCTTCAATACCTCGGGTTCAGTGGCCCAATGTTCGTTGATTTGTGACGGAAGTTCTACGAAATCGCGCACTACATTCGTGCCGGAAACGCCCAGGTAGTTGCATTTGGTCAGCAGTCCGTGCAGTCCGTGGCCGAATTCATGGAAAAGGGTTTCCACTTCATCCATTGTGAGCAGGGAGGGGGTATCGCCAACGGGTTTGGTGAAGCTGGCTACGTTGCACACCAACGGACGGATGTCGCCTTTCTGTTCGCGGTAGTTGCTCATCCATGCTCCGCCGCTCTTGCCGGGACGCGGGAAGTAGTCTACGTAGAAGATGCCCAGTTGCGAGCCGTCTGCATCTTTTACCTCGAAGACTTCTACATCGGGATGATAGACAGGGATATTGTTGAGTTTTGTCAGCGTGATGCCATAGAGTTTGTTGGCAACGGCAAAAGCGCCTTCGCGTACGTTTTCCAATTTGAAGTAGGGTTTGATCTGGTCCTCTTCGAGGTTATACTTTTCTTTGCGGAGCTTCTCGGTATAATACCACCAGTCCCAGGCTTCCAGCTTCTCGCCTTTGCCTTCTTTGTCCATCAGCTTCTGGAGTTCGGCAGCTTCGGCCTTGGCTTTAGGCAGGGCATAATTCCACAGGTTGTTCAGGAACTCCATTACTGTGGCCGAATTCTTTGCCATCGTATTGTCCAGTACGAAGTTGGAATAGCAGTCGAAGCCTAACAGGCGGGCTTTTTCGAGACGCAGACTGACGATGTCGGTAATGATTTTCTTGTTATCGTTCTTGTCGTTGTTGTTGCCGCGGTTGATGTAAGCTTTGTATATTTTCTCGCGCAACGGACGGTTGGCTGAATATTGCAGGAACGGGAGACGGCTGGCGTTGTGCAGCGTAAACAGCCATTTGCCTTCCTGTCCGGCTGCTTTTGCTTCTTCGGCAGCGCTTTGGCGGAACCATTCGGGAAGCCCGGCAAGGTCTTCCTGCTTGTCTACAAAGAGCATGAACTCATTGTTTTCGTTCAGGATATTGTTGCTGAAAGTGATGCCCAGCGTGGAGAGCTGCTTGTTTATCTCGCGCAGGCAGGCTTGCTTTTCGGCAGAAAGATTGGCGCCGGAACGTACGAAATCTTTGTATGTTTTGTCCAGAAGTCTTTGTTGTTCGGTGGTCAGGTTTAACGAATCCTTTTTCTGGTAAACGGCCTGTACTTTATTGAATAGCGCCTGGTTAAGCGATATATTGTCTCCATGTTCGGACAGTACCGGAGCGAGCTTTATGGAAAGTTCGTTCAGGGCGTCACTGGTCTCGGCATCCGTCATGTTGAAGAAGATGGCGCTTACTCGGTTGAGTATGGGTGAACTGTTGTCAAAAGCAACGATTACATTTTCAAAATCCGGCGCTTCGGTATTGTCGACAATAGCCCGGATATTGGCATTTTGCTCTTCTATTCCCTGAAGGAATGCCGGTTCGTAGTGTTCCAGCCTGATTTTGTCGAAAGGCGGAACACCGTTCGGGGTTTGAAACTCGGTGAGGAACGGATTGCTTTCCGTTTGGTTGGCACAGGAGTACATCATACAACTTGCAGCTAAAATTAGAATACTTCTTTTAAACATAAAGTCAGAGTATTAGATAATGAGTAGTTTATTGATAATTTCATCTTGGCAGGGAACGTCATTGCCGTTTGGCTATGTAGCACCATATCGGATAATGATCGGACTCTCTTATGGAACGGTCTACCGTACAGTTGTACGACCGCAGGTTCTTGCTGATTAATATGTTGTCTATCCTAAAATAGAATTTGTTCTGGTTGTAGGAGATTCCCAGTCCGCGTCCCGACTGGGTGAAAGCATCATCCAGATTTTGCGCTATGATGCGGTGGGCGTATGAAATGGGAGTGTCGTTGAAATCTCCGCAGACGATGACGGACGGATGCCGGGAAGATGCTATCTCCCGTGCAATGGTGTCTGCCTGCGGGGCGCGGATGGCGGATGCTTCCGCCAGTTTATGCAGCAACAGCCGTGCGCCGCTTTTCACTTTTTCCGTTTCGGGAGCTTTCAATATTTCTTCGTAAATGTCTTTATCGGCCTTTGTCAGTTTGTTGGACTCCAAATGGTTGTTGATAAGGGTAATCGTATCTTCATTCAGTTTGAGTTCATACAGTACGGAGCCGTTGTAGCTGCTTGCATAGTCCAGGACACGTGCGGATAGAATGGGAAATCTGGAGTAACATGCTATCCTGTTGGTATAGCCGCTGCCGCTGCCTACGACGTTGATGCGGCGGTAGGGATAATCTTTCAACTCCCGTTCGATGTCTCTCTGCGTGAGGTGGCGGGGAGATTCGTCGGATGCATATTCCTGCAGGCATAGGATGTCGGCATTGCTCTCTTTCAGATAGGTGAGTATCGGATTCTTCCCGTCTTTTTTGTAAGCACCGTCAAAACCCATAATGTTGTAAGACAGGAGTTTTATGCTGCCTTCGGGAAGCTCGGTGGTGTGAAAATTAAGGGGCAGATAGGTCCGTAGCTGCGAGTAGCATAACAGGAGACCGGTTAACGGCAGCAAAGCTGTCTTGTATCGTTGTATAACCAGCCAGAAAATCAGAAAGCCGCCGTTGATAAGTGCAAAGACCGGAAAGGTCAGTCCGAGACAGGATTGTACCGGATGCGTTGCCGGTTGGATGTAAGGACTGTATGCCACCAACAGCAAAAGACCCGTGAATAAAGCATTGACCGCTACAATCAGCAGGGCGACAAAATTACCGAAATGCTTCATACATACATTATCGTTTACTTGCATCGAACAAGCTCTTCTTTTCTTCCGTTGTGAGACTTTCATATCCGGACTTTTTCAATTTGTCGAGGATACGGTCTATTTCATCGGATTGAGCTTTTTTTCGGGCGTTATAGTTATAATCTTTCTGTCTTTCGGTTCCATAATGGACCTTCATCTTGGGCTTGCGGGGCTTGAAGCTGAACAAGGCAGTGACAGCGTCCAGAGACTTGTTAATCCATGCAGTGATATCCGCGCCTTTGCTGAGGCTGGCTGCAAACCACAGACCTGCCAACGCTCCGCCTAAATGGGCGATATGTCCGCCGGCATTGCTGGATGTGATGAATAACAGGTCTGTTACGATAACAATCAATGCCAGATATTTCAGGCGTACGGTTCCAAAAAGGAAAAGGCGTATCGGGTAGTCAGGTTCCCGATAGGCGGTAGCCGCCACGATAGCGAGTACGGATGCCGATGCTCCCAGCATGAAAGAGTATTCCGTCATCGGATGGAAATAAGGGAAGATGTTGTAGGCGGTCATATAAAGCAGTCCGCCGCAGATTCCGCCTAAGATGTATACTCCCCGTAAGTGTTTGGCAGAGAAAAAGTTCAGGAATAAGGCACCGAACCAATACAGCCAAAGCATATTGAAAAGAATATGCAGGACTCCTGCGTGCATAAACATATACGTCAGGACAGACCAGGGCTGGATGATGAAGCGGGGCAGTGAAGCGGGCAGTTCCAGCCATTCGAACACTCCGCCGAGGCTCCGGTTGAAGAGCTGCAATATGACTCCTGTCAGTGTAGTGAAGATAAATACTCCTACATTGATATAAATCAGTTGGATGTAGATGTTTCCTCTACGGAACGATTCCTTTAAATCAGTTATAATAGTAGCCATTTCCTCTGTCCTTTTTTCTCCAGTACATTATTAGAATGAATCCGAATATCATACCGCCCAAATGTGCAAAGTGCGCCACATTGTCGCCCGGATTGTTGGCAAGTCCCGAGAATAATTCTATCAAGGCATATCCGATAACGAAATACTTGGTTTTGATAGGAAACGGTAGCGGAAAGACGAACATCGGTTGGTTGGGAAACAGCATGCCGAATCCCAGCAAGATGGCATATACGGCCCCGGAGGCTCCGACGGTAGTCATCATGTTGAGATATTCTTCCATGGGGATGATGGAATACCCGGTATTGACACTGTCGTATGCGGAAAGCACCGTTTCGTAATGGATGTATTGTACAAGCTCCTGAATAAGCCCTGCACCGATGCCGCATGCGAGGTAGTAGAACAGGAAGCGTTTCGGCCCCCAGACCTGCTCGAGTATACGGCCGAACATCCAAACGGCAAACATGTTGAAGAACAGATGGGTAAATCCGCCGTGCATGAACATATAAGTAATCAACTGTGCTGCATTGAAATCTCCGGCAAGGAAAAAGTGCAGTCCCAGGTAGTTGTTTAAATCAATGCCGTAACTCTGTGCCACAATTGTGCCGAGAAACATCAGTACATTGATGATTAAAAGGTTTTTGGTTACTGTCGGTATAGTATTCATAATCTGTTTTTTTCGCTTTATTTGGCAAAAATACGAATAAATTCTGTTCTATAACAGAAAAAGGAACTCCTATTCTTTCTTTTTCTCTGTTTTCCGCCCTTTTTTTAATGTTTTTATTTGATATTCAGAATTTTTGCTCTATTTTTGTAGGAAGTAGCATTGGAATTTTTCTTTTGTGTAACAATTAATTAATCATTCGTATTATGAATAAGTCAGAACTTATTAGCGCAATGGCAGCGGAAGGCGGTTTGTCAAAGGCCGATTCAAAAAGAGCATTGGATGCATTTATTGCATCGGTAACAAAAGCATTAAAGGCAGGTGATAAAGTCGCATTGGTTGGCTTTGGCACTTTTTCTGTAATGGAGAGAGCCGGACGCATTGGCATCAATCCGGCAACAAAGAAACCTATTCAGATTGAGGCGAAAAAAGTCGCTAAGTTCAAACCGGGTTCGGAATTGACTATCGAATAAAATCAATCATAAATAAAACTTGAGAAAAGGAGGCGCATACAACGTCTCCTTTTTTATGGAATTAAAAATAGTTCGTATCTTTGTACGCAGAAAATACATTTGAATCATGAATATAGAACAGAAGTTGGTAGCGTCCGTAATGAGCGGACTGAAAGCGCTGTACGGTCAGGATGTTCCGGCTGCACAGATACAGTTGCAGAAAACCAAGAAAGAATTTGAGGGACACCTTACCCTGGTCGTTTTCCCTTTTCTCCGTATGTCTAAAAAAGGACCGGAGCAGACCGCACAGGAAATTGGCGAATATCTGCAGGCAAACGAGCCGTCGGTATCGGCATTCAATGTTATCAAGGGCTTTTTGAACCTGACAATCGCTTCTTCGGCATGGATTGAGTTGCTGAATGGAATTCATGCGGATGCAAAGTACGGCATTGTTGCTGCAACCGATAACTCTCCGCTGGTGATGATTGAGTATTCTTCGCCCAATACCAATAAGCCGCTCCATTTGGGACATGTCCGTAATAATCTGTTGGGCAATGCGTTGGCGAATATCATCTCGGCCAATGGCAACAGGGTGGTTAAGACAAATATAGTGAACGACCGCGGTATTCATATCTGTAAGTCAATGTTGGCTTGGCAGAAGTACGGTAACGGTGAAACTCCCGAATCGTCCGGCAAGAAAGGCGACCATTTGATAGGTGACTATTATGTGGCTTTCGACAAGCATTATAAGGCTGAGGTAAAAGAGCTGATGGCGAAGTTCCAGAGTGAAGGCATGAGCGAAGAAGAGGCCAAGGCAAAAGCCGAAGCGGAATCTCCCTTGATGAAAGAAGCGCGTGAGATGCTGGTGAAGTGGGAAGCCGGCGACCCTGAGGTCCGTACTCTGTGGAAGAAGATGAATGATTGGGTATATGCAGGCTTCGATGAGACCTACCGTATGATGGGCGTTACGTTCGACAAGATTTACTACGAGTCGGAAACTTATCTGGAGGGCAAGGAGAAGGTTATGGAAGGTTTGGAGAAAGGCTTCTTCTACCGCAAAGAAGACGGTTCCGTATGGGCCGACCTGACCGGAGAGGGGCTCGACCACAAATTGCTTCTTCGTGCCGACGGCACTTCTGTTTATATGACCCAGGATATAGGTACGGCCAAATTGCGCTTTGCCGATTTCCCCATTGACAAGATGGTTTATGTGGTAGGCAACGAGCAGAACTACCATTTCCAGGTGCTTTCCATTCTGCTTGATAAGCTGGGCTTCGAATGGGGCAAAGGGTTGGTTCACTTCTCCTACGGTATGGTGGAACTGCCCGAAGGTAAGATGAAGAGCCGTGAGGGTACGGTTGTGGATGCCGATGACTTAATGGCTGAAATGATTAATACCGCTAAGGAAACTTCCGGAGAATTGGGCAAGCTGGATGGTCTGACCCAAGAGGAGGCTGATAATATTGCACGTATTGTCGGTTTAGGCGCATTGAAATATTTCATATTGAAGGTGGATGCCCGCAAGAATATGACGTTCAATCCGAAGGAATCCATTGATTTCAATGGTAATACAGGACCTTTCATCCAGTATACGTATGCCCGTATCCAGTCGGTTCTCCGTAAAGCGAAAGAAGCCGGTATTTCCGTTCCTGCACAACTTCCGGCCGGTATTGAATTGAGCGAGAAAGAGGAAGGCCTGATACAGATGGTTGCAGACTTTGCCGCTATTGTGAAGCAGGCGGGTGAGGATTATAGCCCTTCTTTGATTGCTAACTATACTTACGACCTCGTGAAGGAATACAACCAGTTCTATCATGACTTCAGCATATTGCGTGAGGAGAATGAGGCTGTGAAGATATTCCGTCTTGCCTTGTCCGAGAATGTAGCCAAGGTGGTACGTTTGGGAATGGGATTGCTTGGCATTGAGGTTCCCGACAGAATGTAATCGAGATATTTTATCATATGAAAAAGCCCTCTTTGCAATTTGCGGAGAGGGCTTTCTTTTTTATGGCTTCTTTACTTTTTCTTCTTGGCGTATTTGCCGCGTTTGGCTTTCGGTGCATCGGGATCGCTCTGCAGTTTGATGATTTCCCTGCATGCATCCAGGTTTAAATCCTGCGGGATAATGTCCTTCGGGATTTTGTAGTTGCTGCCTTTATAAGAAATATACGGTCCGTAACGGCCGTTCAATATTTCCAGCTCCGGTTCTTCTTCAAATTTCTTGATATGTTTCTGGGCTTCGGCATCTTTCTTTTCCCGGATGAGCTGAATAGCTTCTGCCAATGTTATTTCCAGCGGATCTATTGTCTTTGGAAGTGAGGTATACATTCCGTTGTTGTGTACATAAGGTCCGTAGCGTCCGGTTCCTATGGTTACTGTCTTGCCTTCATATTCGCCCAGGGTGCGGGGAAGCTTGAACAGTTCCAAAGCTTCTTCCAGTGTTATTGTCTCAATGGACATATCTTTCTTGAGTTGGGCAAAGCGTGGCTTTTCGTTGTCTCCGGCAGTACCGATTTGTACAACGGGACCGAAACGGCCGATTTTTACGGATACCTGTTTGCCGCTGCCCGGTTCTTCGCCTAAGATACGTTCGCCGGCCTTGTGGGCATTCTTGGTGGCAAGCGTGTTTTCCACGGACGGGTGGAAATCTTTATAGAAATCCTTCAGGATGGCGGTCCACTTCTTTTCTCCTTCGGCTATCTCATCGAACTGCTTTTCAACGCTGGCAGTAAAGTTATAGTCGAGTATGTTGGGGAAATATTCCATCAGGAAATCATTGACTACCGTACCTGTATCGGTAGGCATCAATTTGGCTTTTTCGGCTCCTGTAATTTCCGTTTGCGTAACGTCCGTAATCTTGCTGTCCTGCAATGAAAGTATGTTGTAAGAGCGCTCTTCCCCGCTCTTTTCGCCTTTCTCCACATAGCCGCGTTGCTGTATGGTTGAAATGGTAGGGGCGTATGTGGAAGGACGGCCGATACCCAGTTCTTCCAATTTGCGTACAAGGCTGGCTTCGGTGTAACGGGGCGGATGTTGCGTGAAGCGTTCCGTGGCAATAATGCTCTGGTGATGCAAGACCTGTCCTTTCTTCAAAGGGGGCAGCAGACGGGTTTCATCCTCCTGCTCCGTGTCTTCGTCGATGGACTCGCGATACACGTGGAGGAAACCGTCGAATTTTACAACCTCTCCGGTTGCATTGAACGTATCCGCTTCGTTGCTGATGCCGATGCTTACGGTCGTTTTCTCAACTTCCGCATCTGCCATTTGAGAGGCTATCGTGCGCTTCCATATCAGGTCGTACAGTTTTCTTTCCTGCGGCGTACCTTCTATCTTGGCATTTTCCATATACGTAGGGCGAATGGCTTCGTGAGCCTCTTGAGCGCCTTTGGTTTTGGTGGCGAAATGACGCGGATATACATAGCGTTCTCCCATCATGTCGGCAATGACCGCTTTGCTGCTGTTGACCGCCAGTTCGGACAGGTTGACGGAGTCGGTACGCATATAGGTTATCTTTCCCGATTCGTACAGCCGCTGGGCTACCATCATGGTCTGTGCTACTGTAAATCCTAATTTGCGGGCAGCTTCCTGCTGCAAAGTAGATGTAGTGAAAGGAGCGGCAGGGCTTTTTTTCAGCGGCCGGGTAGAAATGTCATGGATGGTGAAAGAGGCTGACCGGCAGCTTTCCAGAAATTTTTGAGCTTCGGCTTTGGTCTTGATACGGCGCGACAGCTCGGCTTTCATTTCCACCGGTTTGCCGTCGGCATCGGGCACGAGGAATACGGCGGTCACCCGATACGATGCTTCCGATTGGAAAGCCTGTATCTCGCGCTCGCGTTCTACGATAAGGCGGACTGCTACCGATTGCACACGCCCGGCAGAGAGTGCGGGTTTCACTTTTTTCCACAATACGGGTGAAAGTTCAAAACCTACGATACGGTCCAGAATACGGCGCGCCTGTTGGGCATCTACCAGATTGATGTCGATATTGCGCGGTTGCTCGATGGCTTTCAGAATGGCGCTTTGGGTGATTTCGTGGAAAACGATACGCTTGGTATGCTCCGGTTGCAGTTTCAGCACTTCGTATAAATGCCATGCAATCGCTTCTCCCTCGCGGTCCTCATCGGATGCCAACCATACGGTTTCCGCTTCCTTGGCTTCGGCTTTCAACTCTTCTACAACCTTTTTCTTATCTCCAGGAATTTCATAATGCGGTTTGAAATCTTTATCAATATCAATACTGAACTCTTTTTTCTTCAAATCGCGTATATGACCGTAACTGGAAAGGACTTTATAGTCTTTCCCGAGGAATTTCTCGATAGTCTTAGCTTTTGCCGGAGACTCGACAATGACAAGGTTTTTCTGCATAAATTTCTGTTTTATAGTGACTCCAGCCACTAATTTGCCCGCAAAAGTAGGAAAAAACAAACTTTCCACCTTATAATATAAGGAGAATTTAGCAAAAATGACCTATTTTGTTGGTTATGTCTTTGATTTTGGCTATTAGAATTTAAAACTTACACCTCCGGTAAAGTTGATGCCTTCGGTGGGGTATCCCCAATAATATTGATAATCCTGGTTTAATAAATTGTCTATGCGAGCGTAAACGGATATGCCTTTAAAGAATTCGTAGTTGCCGCCGGCATAGAGGTTGTTGACCGCATTGACTTTGTTTCCTTCCACCTTCTCGCGCGAAATATGCCTGTAGCCGAGGTTAAGCAGTAAAGCGGATACGGGATGCACATCTATGTGCAAATCAGCTTCAAAGGCCGGTTTGTAAACGAGGGCATAGGCACCGGCATTGGACTGGTTGTCATCCTTTGCATCCCAATTGCGGTAAACTCCGGTAGCGGAGAATGAAAATACGTTCTTATAGCCGTAGCGTATCTCGGCGCCGGCGTAGATGTTGCTTGTGTTCCATTGGCCGATGGAAAGCATCGGACTGTACTCATTGGCAGCGGATTCTAAATCTGCCGGTTGGAAAAACAAATCATCCTTTAAGTTCTGATATCCGCCGTACAGATTCAGCCATAAGCCGATTGCCGGACTGGCTTTGAAGCCGATGGCGGCATTTATTTGTTCGTAAGTGGCATCCGGTTGTGAAGAAACCTGTCCGTACGGGCAGAATGTTTCTAAACGGCGGAAGTCATTTTGCAGTCTCCCGCCTTTGGCCTGTGCATAGAGGATATAACTGTCCGAGAAGTTGTATTCCACTGCTACATCGGGGGCTGCCCGGAATTTCTTTCCGAAACCGAAGGTCATGTCCACCAGGGCGCCGATACGTATTTTCCAATCATCGTTTTCCAAGCGGTAATGCGGGTTCAGACCGAGAGAGGTGTAGTTCTCAAAATGATTGTTCTTGTACAGCACATTGTCCATTGCAAAGCCTATGCCTACGGTCTGTTCGTCTGATATGCCGCCTGTGACCAGTGCTTTGGTGCGGACGATGTATTCCCGGCTGTTCAAGAAACCGGAATCGTATTGACGTTCGTAAAGCATCAGGTTTGTTTCGGCATTGAACCGGAGGGGCAGTTCCGTATCCGTGGATTTCACTCCGAAATGAATGTCACCGGAAATGAACTTCTGTTTTCTGACGGCTGCATCGGGCAGGAAATTGAAGTTGCTCAATCCGAAGTTGCCCGCAACGTTCAGGTCTGCTTTCCTGAAGCGGTGCACATAATCCATATTGGCATGAGTGCGATAGTAGTAGGAATTCCATTTGCCGTCGTTGTCGGGTAAATCGAGTTTGCCGTCCATACCGTTCATCCGGAAATTCAGGTTGAGGCGGTCGCGGTCGGACAATGTGAACAGATAGCCGGCGCGTGCGTCCAGATTGCCATAGTTGCCATAACCCAAACGGATATATCCGGGATGTGTTTTGGCTTGCGTCTCCTTGCCGGTATATGCCTGCATGACAGTTGCAGGTATGGTATTGGCAGGCACGAGAGTTACATCGTATTCCACAGCCTTTTTATTGGCAGTCGGCGCTTCCACTTGGGGGAGCACGTTTATTTTGGACGCATCCGGAATATCGGGGGTATATTCCTGTTCCACAACAACTGTACGGTTTACGGTGGAGTCTTTGGCCTGTTGCTGGGCATGGATGCCCAAAGGTAGGGTTATCAGCGTTATTCCGCTGAGGATATATTGTATTTTTCTCATATTCATTGCATTCTTTTATTTCAGCTTTTCCAGTCTTTCTTGAATCATACGTTCGATATCATCATCGGCATGATAGTTTTGTTGCAAGCTCAGCAGATATTGGCGTGCATCCAGTTTCTTATCCATAGCGACATATACATCGGACAGAAGGATAAAGCTGCGTGCCAGCCAGTAGGCGTGCGGGGTGCTCTGGTCGATGAAGTTCAGTATTTCCTTTTCGGCTGCGGCATACTCACCGGCATTGTACATCAACTGTGCCGACAGATATTTGGCTTCCGCACCGTATAATGTACGGGTGTCTTTTGCCAGAAGCTTCAGGTCGTCTGCCGCCTTTTTCACCGCTTTCTGGTTCAGATAGGCTTTGGCGCGGTAGTATAAGGCTTCATTTTGCAGTTCGGGAGTCAGTTTGGCTTCGGCCAGTAAAGCGGTTGCGGCCTGAATCACTTCTATGTCATCCTTCAAGAGCACGCTGCATCGCAATATGCCGGTGACACCCAGTTGCCGGCGTTCGGCGGTTGTGGCGCGGGCTTGCAGTTGCTTGTAGTCTGCCAGAGCCTGTTTGTACTCCTTGCGGTTGAACAGGATTTCTCCGTGCATCAGCAAGGCCTCTTCCGAATACGGACTGTCCGGATACTCCAACAGTTTGCCGGTATGCTCCAATACACCGGTTTCATCTTTCTGCTCTTTTCCGATGAGGCTCAGATAGTAATGCGCGTTCAGGCTGAAAGCTCCGTTCGGATAGCTTTGCAGGTAACGGGTGAAACTTTCCCTTGCAGGGATGATTTCCCCTTTCATATACACCTTTTCCGCGGCAATATAGGTCAGCGAATCCTGCTCATTGGGTTCAAAGCGGATAGCACCCGGCATTTGGGCGGCAAGCGCAGCAAACTCATCCACGCGGTTGGCTTCCACATAAATGGATTTCAAATCGCGCATGGCAAGACGTGCTTCTTCGCTGCCCGGATATTGGGTGATAACGTATTTATAGGCTTCGATGGCGCGGTTGTAATCATCATTCTGATAGTACAGCAGTCCGATTTCGGTGGCAGCCTTACGACTGACGGGGCTTTCGGGATATTTGTTCAGCAGTTCCCGGAAGGTTGCGATGGCCTGACTGTTATTGCGGCCCTGCACATACGAACGGCCTTTTTCGTAAAGTGCACTGACGGCATAGGGCGAATTCGGATATTTGTCGGCCAGCCGGTTCAGCAGCGTAATCTTTCCATCGTAGTCCTTTTGCAGACCCGACACCAGAGCCAGTTGATAGTAGGAGTAGTCACCGGCAGGCGTACCCAGATTCTCTGCCCGGGTATAGTACTGTTTGGCTTCGTCGAAGCGGCGGACCTGCATGTAGCAGTCGCCGACACGGTTGTACGCATCGGCAAGAACGGTTGCGTCTCCGGCCTTTCTCAGTTGGATGAATTTCAGGAAACGGTCTTGCGCCGTTGCATAATCTTTCTTATGGAAAGCTATGTATGCCAGGTTGTAGTAGGCAAGGGCATACATTTCCGTATTCTTCTGTGGGGTAAGGGACAGATAATCGTTAAAATTACGGGCGGCTTCCTGCATGCGGTTCAGCCGGTAATAGGATTCACCCCGCCAATAAAGGGCATCGGCCTTTGTTTGCAGGTTATACCCGCCTAAGGCAATACTTTGGTTGAAGCAGCCGATTGCCTGCTCAAACTGTGTATTGGCAAAGGATTGGGTACCCAACTGGAACAGAATCTTCTGCTTGGCTTCCAAAATGGCCCTGCCGGGATGCGTAATGCGTTCAATGGACTTGAGTGCGGCATCGTAGCTGCGCGTGTTCATATACACCTCTACCAGGTAGCTGCTTACTTTATCGGCGTATGCGGAGTTGGGAAACTCATTCAGGAAGTTCTCGAATACCGTAACCGACTCGCCGAAAGCAGAGTAGGATGTTTCGTGAATGCAGAGAGCGTTATTGTAGGATGCCTGTTCCTTTATTTTCAAATCGGCATCGGATGCGGCGGCCTGTTCAAATGCCATACGTGCCTTGTTCTTGTCGGCAAGCTGCAAGTAAGCCAATCCCATGTGCAGATATGCGTTTTGTGTAAGCGCATCTTTGTTTGCAGTCACCTCGCCCAGGGTAACCGGAACTTGCGAGTAGACACCCGTCCGGTAGTAGGACATTCCCAGCATATAAAGCGCATCTCTTCTTGGGGCAGGCTCCGCGTTGTCTTTCAGATAGCTGCCGAAAGCTTTTATTGCTTCATGGTACTTGCCGAAATGATAATCGGCTGTACCTTGTATGCGGTACATCTCTCCCGTATATTTCTGGTTGGGGTAAGCGGAGAGATAGTTTTGCGCAACAATTTCCGCTTTGTCATAATTCTTTTTAATCAGATATATTTCCGCGATGTAATAAGGTACGAGCGCCTCGTATTTTGCATTGTCTTGCAGGCTGAGGAAGCCGTTGAGGGCATCGTCGTACCGTTGCTGTGAGTAGCGGATATATGCAAGGTAGTACGTACAGTCTGCTGTATATCTGGAACCGGTGCTGCGCAATGTCTCGAACCAGATGGCGGCTTCTTTCACATTTCCGGTTTTCAGGTAGCAGGTTGCCAGGCGGTAGGTCATGTCATCCCGTTCTTCATTGCTCAGGAGGTCGAGCCGGGATGAATTGAACATGGCGAGTGCATCGTCATATTTTCCCTCGAAGAAATAGGCGGACGCTATGAGGGCGCAGATACGGTTGGCGTGGGGAGTGTCGGGATACGTATCGAGATACTCCCGCAACAACTCTATGCTATTGGGGTTTCTCAGTTCATATTCGGCGCATACCAGCATGTATTCGGCTTCTTCTTTGTTGCCGGCAGCGGATACCGGGGCGCCTTCCGCATCGGTTTGTTTTATAAAAGCCTGTAGGGGAGGCATGGCTGCGGCAAATGCCTTTTGCCGGAACAGACTTTCTCCTTCCTCATACAGCCGTTGCGGCGAAGTGATTTTCCCGCCCGTCTGTGCCGTGGCGAGCAAAGGTGCGCAGCAAAGCGCGGTGCATACTATGCGATAAATTTTATGTTTCATCTTCGGTGGTTATAGAATAGGGCTTTTTTACAAAAATACGGGTTTTGGTTTGAATATGTTCCACTTGTTTGGCTTTTTTAGGATATACCCGCCAGGAACATTTGCAGGCCTTTACGGATGGAGCCCAGCCCGAAATCTTCCGGGTGGATGTCTTTCAGCGGAAGGAAGAAGACTTCCGCCGCATCGTCCATTGCTTCGAAATGCAGGGTATCGGCTACCGTACAGCGGAAAAACAGGTCCAGCGTATGCACGGGAAATCCCGAATAGATATAGATGTTCGGTAATGAAAACAGATATTCGGCTTGTGTCACTGTCATTCCCGTTTCTTCTTTCACTTCGCGCGCAACGCCTTCTTCACCGGTTTCCGCCATGTCTATGAAGCCGCCCGGTAAATCGAGTGTCCCTTTGGCCGGTTCTTTGGCGCGGCGGCACACCAGTAATTCGTTCCGTCCGTTCAATATCAGGGCGACGGTAGCGGCGGAGGAGTTGAAATAGTAGACAAAACCGCAATCCTTGCATTGTTTTGATTTTTCATTATGAATTTCGAAATGCTCCGAACCGCATTTCGGACAATATCTGAATTGAGAAAGAGGATGTTCCATATTTTAAAGCTTTACTGGTTGCAGTAGGCAAATTTAGATATAAATCACGATTTATATGCCAGTGGGATATGAAAAAATCAAGACCACCCCTATCTTTATGGCGTGGAGGTCTCAGTGTGTGAGCCTCAAAATAAA